>JBMNQZ010000008.1:0-47715 GCA_050944395.1 Lachnospiraceae bacterium | reverse complement strand
CAAAGAGAGGTTCGATAACTACGTTGGAAAAATCGATCTTTTCGGGGGCAACCGGAGCAGCTTCGGCAGGGGTCTCAGCGACCTTCTCAACCTTCTTATCGTTGTCCAAAGGTTTCATTGTGGGGAAGAGCAAAACATCCCTGATAGCCGGGCTGTCTGTAAGAAGCATACACAGTCGGTCGATTCCGTATCCGATTCCTCCGGTAGGCGGCATTCCGACTTCGAGAGCATTGAGGAAATCCTCGTCGGTGTGGTTTGCCTCCTCGTCGCCCGCATCCGCCATTGCATCCTGCGCCTTAAAGCGCTCTCTCTGATCTATCGGATCATTGAGCTCGGAATAAGCGTTGCACATCTCCCATGTGTTGACAAAGAGCTCGAAGCGCTCTACCTTATTCGGATCCGACGGTTTTTTCTTTGTGAGTGGAGATATCTCAATCGGATGATCCATGATAAATGTCGGCTGAATGAGCTTCTCCTCACAGTATTCCTCAAAGAAGAGATTTACGATATCGCCCTTCTTATGGTAATCCTCGAATTCAATGTGATGCTCTCTTGCCAGAGCCTTTGCCTCTTCATCCGTACCGATCTCGTCAAAATCGATTCCCGCATATTTCTTTATCGCATCGTTCATGGTCAGGCGCTCAAAAGGCTTTCCGAAATCGATCTCGATGCCGTTGTATGTGATCACGGAGCTTCCGCATACCTTCTCGGCAAGGTATTTGAACATGCTTTCAGTAAGCTCCATCATTCCCTCGTAATCCGTATATGCCTGATAGAGCTCCATAAGAGTAAATTCCGGGTTATGTCTTGTATCGACACCCTCGTTCCTGAATACTCTTCCGATCTCGAATACTCTCTCGAGTCCGCCTACGATAAGACGCTTCAAATAAAGCTCCAGAGAAATTCGAAGCTTTACATCCTCGTTCAAAGCATTGAAATGTGTCTCAAAAGGACGGGCCGCAGCACCGCCTGCGTTCGGAACGAGCATAGGCGTTTCAACCTCTATAAAGTCGCGGTCTGCCAGGAAATTTCTTATTTCTTTAATTATCTGAGAACGCTTGATGAAGGTCTCCTTTGACTCCCTGTTCATAATGAGATCCACATATCTCTGACGATAGCGCATATCGGTATTGGTAAGACCGTGGAATTTCTCCGGAAGCACCTGAAGGCTCTTTGTGAGCATAGTCATCTCTGTCGCGTGAATAGAGATCTCGCCGGTCTTTGTGCGGAACGCCCATCCCTTTACTCCGTAGATATCTCCGATATCCGATTTCTTGAAATCGGCATAGGACTCCTGTCCGATGGCATCTCTTGCAACATAAACCTGAATATCTCCCTTAAGATCCTGGATATTACAGAATGAAGCCTTTCCCATAACACGCTTGAACATCATACGTCCCGCGATTGAAACATTGATCGGCTCCGCATCCATTATGCTGCGTCTCTCATTATAATCATCATTGATAAGCTGCTTAGCCTCTGCCTCGTCGAGCCCCTCTGTGGAAGGAAGCGTTCTTCCGGCAAGAAGCTTTGACTCATGAGCGTTGTAGAGCTCCTTCACCTCTGTCGAATGATGTGTCTGATCATATTTGGTTATCTGAAACGGATCTTTGCCCTCAGCCTGAAGATTCGCAAATTTTTCACGACGCACCTTCAGAACCTGATTGAGATCCTGTTCCTGAGTGTTTCTTTTCTGCTGTGTGTTTTCAGCCATTTTTTTCTCCCGACTAATTATTTCTTCTCAATCTTTAATACTTTATACTGAACTTCGCCTCTCGGTGTTGCTACGGTGACAACCTGATTCTTTCTCGCGCCGATGAGAGCCTTTCCTACCGGAGATTCGTTTGAAATTCTTCCCTCAAGCGTACTTGCCTCGGTCGCTCCTACGATTTCGTAATCAAAATCACGCTCTCTCTGAATGCATCTTACCTTTACATGGCTTCCGACATTCACAGTCTTCGTATCATTGTCATCGTTTACAATAACTTCGCAGTTTTTGAGGATTGCTTCTATTTCTTTAATACGTGCTTCGTTATCTCTCTGCTCATCCTTTGCAGCATCGTACTCGGCATTCTCCGATAAATCTCCCTGAGCCCTTGCTTCCTTGATCTTCTCAACAATTTCCTGTCTCTTAACTGTTTTAAGAGTATCCAGTTCGTTTACAAGCTTCTGATGTCCTTCATAAGTCAAAAGGTTTTTTGTCTCTTCAGCCATTATTCATCCTCCTGCTGATATTTATTGTTACCGAAACGGTTTGTTTACCTGTAAATTGTGCGTAAAAATTATAAGTGCTAAGCCCGATAAAGTCAAGTTTTACGGGATTTTCCCGCATCTCCAGCCCTCTATAACCTCTGCCAGCTCATCAAACGAGCCTATGGTGTTTACTATTCCCCTCACATGCGCGGAATTCGGATAACCGCTGATGTACCAGGAAACATGCTTTCGCATCTGAAGAATTCCCATGCCGGGTCCTTTTTCCTCCACCTGCATCCTGGCATGCCACATGATGGTGTCGCATATCAGATCAATGGATGGATTTGAATACTCATCTTCTCCAGTCCCATTGTACAGCGCATTGCACTGGGAAAATATCCACGGATTTCCCCTTGATGCTCTGCCTATCATCACATAATCACATCCGGTCCGATCCATCATGGACAATGCTTTTTCAGCCGAATTGACGTCACCGTTTCCAATCACGGGTATCTGCACAGCCGCCTTGACATCCCGGATAACATCCCAGTTTGCGAAGCCTTCATAATATTGCTCGCGGGTCCTGCCATGAACGGCAATGATCGAAGCCCCTGCACTCTCCACCACTTTTGCAACTTCTACCGCATTTATCTCGTCTTTGGAGAATCCGGCGCGAATTTTTACGCCAACAGGTCTGTCCTGTGCTTTCACCACCGCCTCAACGATTTTCCCGGCAAGCTCCGGATTTCTCATCAGGGCACTTCCCTCACCGTTATTTACGATTTTCGGCATCGGACATCCCATATTGATATCCAGGATATCATAAGGATACTTTGAAACATGCTCTGCTGCCAATGCCATGGTCTCCGGATCCGGTCCGAATATCTGTAGGGCGATCGGGTGCTCGTCCTCGCCGATAGATATCATTTCATCAGTTTTTTTGTTTCCGTATTTTATGGCGTTTGCGCTGACCATTTCCATCGAAACAAGTCCCGCACCGAAATGCCTTGAAATAACTCTCATCGGTCGATCCGTCACCCCGGCCATAGGCCCCAGGACAAACGGTGACTTGAGAAGATTTCCGATATCGTCCCCCATATATTATTTTTCCTTTGCAATTATCATGAATCTATTTTATGCATCAATTGATACAATTCATCATAAAAAACATGTCATTACAGACATACAGAGTTAGTATAACATATTGCTGTCTCTTATAGTTGTTTTCTATAGAAATTTCCTGCCAAATAAAAGAGCTGCCTTTGCACTGTAAACGAACTCTGCGAGGGCATCTGTTCCTTCAACTTCTTCAGTTAGAAACGTGCGCCGCCAGGCGCACATACTTTTAGCGGCCTCTGAAATTCCTTCAGAGGCCGCTAATTAAATGTTACATCTTAAATTTTCTTCTTCAATCAGCCGTTAAGCTCCTGAATTCTCTTGTAGAATCCCCTGAGCTCCTCGATATACTCCTTGTAGAGCTGTTTGTACGGCTCATATTTCTTTTGCATTTCAGGATTCGGAGTGTACTCCTTCTTCACGTGAACATGTGCATTGGCCGTCTCAGCCAGATCACCGAAGAGTCCGATAGCATTTCCTGAAAGGATAGCAGCCGCCCACATAGCAAGATCGTTACGGTCAAGTACCTGATATGTTTTTCCTGACATATCGGCCAGCATCTGTGTCCAGGTCGGAGACTTAGCTCCGCCGCCTATAATCTTGACCTTATCCATCTGATACTCAGGATATAACTCCTCCATCTTGTCGATGGTAAGCTGGAAATCGAATGTAAAGCTCTCAAGTAGAGATTTATAAAAATGAGCTTTTCCGTGGCTCCAGTCATAGCCCATAAACATTCCCTTTGTAGTTCCGTCAAGGGGCATTGAGCTTCCGCCCAGAAGACCGATAGCCATAAGTCCGTTGCAGCCTACAGGTATGTTTGCCATTTCCTGTTCAACTCTCTTAAACGCATCACCCAGATCTTCGCCCGGATTACGATAGAAGCTGTCCATGAACCAGTCGAGGGTTATTCCTGATCCCGGAGTGTATTTTGCCGGCAGATACTGTCCGGGTACAGGTGAAAGGATACAGTCATATCTTCCGGTTTCACTGTCAGGTCTGTACTCATGTGCGCACAGAGTGATCTCGCCATATGATCCGCCTTCAAATACCATCTGACCCGGTGATGTAACCGCCGAACCAAATGCTCCGGCAGCCTTATCTCCTGCTCCTGAAACGAGAGCGATTCCGGATTTGAGACCCGTCTCCTTTGCCATTTTTTCAGAGAGATAACCACAGATATAGTTCGAATTTACTATTCTCGGAAGATACTTCCTGTCAAGCCCGATAGCATCGCAAATGACATCTGACCACTGAAGCTTTGCGATGTCCGCAAGACCCGTCCACTGTGTATACGTACAGTCGATAACAGCTTCATCAATCGGGATATCGCTGAGCTTTCCGATGAGATATCCGCTTATCATGACATACTTGGCGATCTTCTTGCTCTCCTCAGGAAATTCGGATTTGAACCACTCATACTTCGGAGCCATCTGAGGTGAGTTAGTTCCGCTTATCTCAAGAAATTCTTTCTTCAGAGTCTTCATCTGTCTTTCGGCATACGGCATGTAGCGGGTATCAAGTGAGCATGACCAGGTGGTAATATCGTTCCAGTCCTTGTCAACTCCCATAAATCCTGCCATCTGGCCTGTAAACGAAATCGCCGCTACATCCTTAGCCCTGTCGCCCAGAGCATTGCTTGCCTTTTTCATACATTCCACAGCACTTCCGATCAGATCATCGCCACGCTGGAGGAAGATTCCCGGAGCAGGGCGCTCATCCTTTACTTCCGCCATGGAAGAAGCAATGCAGTTACTGTTTGCATCATAGACACCTGCTTTTATAAAGCTGGTTCCCAGATCGATAGACATTAATAACGTGTTGTCCATAATTTTTCCTCCGCTTTAAATCTTTTATTTTTCAACTTTAAATATCTGCTTTAGTGCCAAAAAATGCCGTTTATTCCATGACTTTCAACGTTTCCTTCATCATATCATTCTCATCAATGAAATATCGTTTTTATTCAAATAATGGTCAAACAACATCTGAATCTTAATTAATGATAGTGTGATTTTCACATAAGCATTTCATCAAATCAATTTTTGTAATTATTGAAAGGCCGTCGCTATTATCACACATCTTTATTACTTTCTACGCCTGAACAAGTTCTATCTCTACACCATTTGGATCCTTTATCAACATTATGCTGGTGTTTAGCTGCGGGATAAATGATATCGGAAGGTTTACTCCGTATCCTGCCGCTTCAATTTCCTTTGATGCAGCCTCCAGGTCTTCAACTTTGACCGCAAAATGCCGATATACTCCTATATCCGTATTTCCAGTCTGAACAATCTTCTGTTCTCCCTTGTACTCAATTAGCTCGAGCTTCGCTCCCGGAAGCTGATAAAGATGAAGAATGTGATCTCCCATATCAATGTCTTCTATCTTTGAAAGACCTATAACATCCTCATAAAATCTGATACTCTCTTCAATTTTCAAAAGATTGATCGTAATATGATCTATTGATAATAATTTCATTTTCCCTCCTGATTAGCTTGTAACACCTGACTGAGAGTCCTCCATAATCGTTGGTTCAAAACACCCATTTGATATAAGTGTAACATGAACATTATAATATTTCAACTTTTCCAATAATTCGAACAAATGTTCCCTGCAAATATTCGTGGCTACGAAATCATTGCTATGGAAACAGACAAAGACCATATACATATTCTATTGAGTTACGACACTACAGACAGGGTTTGCGATATCGTTAAGATTGTAAAACAGGAAACAACTCATTATCTATGGCAAAAATATAGTTCGTATTTATCTAAACAGTACTGGAAGAAAAAGATATTTTGGTCAGACGGTTACTTTGTTTGCAGTATTGGAGAAATATCTTCGGCAACAATACAAAAATATATTGAGAACCAAGGGTAGTTAGCTAAAGACTTACAAGGCTCCTCCCACTGCCTAAAGGCAATGGGAGGAGCCTACGAAAGCGAAAGAATTTAATTTATGAACTAAAAGTTCCCTCATTATATCAAAATAGTAATCTTCGAATTGCTCATAAGAATCAATTGTTTCTATACATTTTCTTTTTTGGCAATCAAGATTCCGGTTTTGGGATCAAATCCGCTGTGAAGTGCTATTTCAAGAGTCTTAGCGAGATTGAAATAACCTGAATTAGCAAGCGCACAAAGCTTACCTTGTACACCCATTTCTGCACGACCAATAATCCCATAATACTCACGCCCATCATATTTATAAACCAATGGTTTTGTGATAAAGTATATTATAATTAAATTTTATATCAAACAAATTTTTCAATACAGCAGGAGACATCAATGACAAAAAAAGTATTTTTTGCAGATCTCGACGGAACGCTTCTGACCGATGAGAAAAAAATCTCTCCCGTGACCAGAAAAGCCGTGACTGAATATATAAACAGAGGAAATTATTTTGCGATATGCACGGGACGCCCCATAAAAAGTGCTGTCGTCTATTACAATGCGCTGGGCATAAGTGACCGCAACAGCTTTATCATTTCATACAACGGAGCTCAGATTTACGACTGTGAGCATAAAAAAACCGTATTTTCCGCTCCGCTGAGTTACGAACTTACACAGAAGCTCTTTGAGATCTCCGAAAGCCTCGGCGTATATATTCAGACTTTTTCAGACGACAATGTAATATGCAAAAAAGTTGATGAAAACAGTAATTTTTACCACATTCACAACAAGATCCCGTTTTTGGAGGCTGACGATATAATATCGGCGCTGCCCTCCCCGCCAAGCAAGGCGATGTGCATCGAGCTTCATGATCTTTCGAAGCTTGAAAAGGTGAGGGAAGCCGCGAATGCATCTCTCGGTGATAAACTTCAAATGGTCTACTCCGCAGAAAACTACCTTGAGTTTTTCTCTCTCGATGCCGGAAAGGGAAATGCTGTCAGAGGACTGTGCGATTATCTGAATATCCCAATTGAGGATTCCGTTGCCGCCGGTGATCAGCAGAACGATATCTCTATGCTCAGTGCGGCAGGGCTCAGTATAGCAATGTGCAACGGAACAGATGAAGTAAAAAAAATTGCAGATGTTGTAACATCAAAGGATAATAATAACGACGGTCTTGCCGAATTTTTTGACAGTTACAAATGATAAAGAAAGTGGGAAACGAAATGCATAAATGAAATGTCTGCCACCATTCAAAAAACTTATTGCCTCGGAAATAATTCAAACGATGCTCCGATGTTTGATTTTGAGGACATCAGCATTTTCATCAAAAACGTCACGAAGTATGCGATTGGCCTCAATTCCCCGGATATTAATAACGTACTCCACCACTTTCTTGATGCTAATTATATTAATAACAAAGGTTGAGCAATAAACTCATGCTCATGTAGAATTTTATCTTGCACATTACCAAGAGCATGTAAAAAATGGTCTTCACTTGCTACTCTAAAACAGTCTTTCAAAAGGTTTGCATAATAGAATAATTATTTTTCAATTATTTGCCTCAATATTGGCACAAGTCCATCGTTATCATTATCAAACGGAGTTATAATATCGGCGACCGCTTTTATCTCATCGATTCCGTTTTTCATAGCTATGCCTAATGCGGCGGAACTCACCATAGGAATATCATTTTCTTCGTCACCTGCTGCAATTGTATCTTCAATAGGAATATTAAAAAGCCTGCAAAAATTCTTTAGTCCATTTCCCTTTCCGGAAGTATTCGGAAGCAGTTCAAGATAAATTGGATCCGAATAACAGATATTCGCAGTATCGCCGAAATGATGCTTGAGTGCATGTTCAAGTTGTGCAAGACGCTCAAAATCACTAAGCTCGATGTATAGCATTTTTATAGGGAGATCTCCGGCCATTGTATCAAGAATGTCATTAGTTTCAATAACCGGCATATATTCGTATTTTTGATATCTTTTAGTGCATTCTGTATATTTGGTTGTAACTATATGTGTATCGGTGAAAGTTTGAGAATATATATTATATTTACGAGCAAGTTTTTCTGACTCTATTATCTGTTCAGCTGTAAGGTGTGTTCGGAATAATATTTCTTTTTTGTGCATATTAATAATTTCTCCGCCATTATATGAAATCACATAAGGGCAAATATCTTTCAACCCCAGTGAGTTATATGATTTCCAAACAGAACCTGTAGGACGACCGGTGCAGGGAACTACCAGATTGCCGGCTTCAGTAAACTCCTTAAGCGTGGACATGGTATCAGGAGATATTTTTTTATCACTGTTCAAAAGTGTTTTATCTAAATCTGTAAAAAATACTTTTCTTCCCACAATAAGCCTCCATATTGCGATTAATATTAACAAGATTATAACATAAAGAAAAATTCAGAAAAATTGACGATGTATATATTTTTGCGTTTTAGGACATGAAAAGTGATACAATAATCACAAACCTATATCTCATAAGCGCACAGTTTTAAGGTGTACCCCATAACTGAAATCTGGCACCCTACGCCGGATCTGTAGTAAAAAACCGGCGTCTATCCCCTATAATTATGGCAGATTTTCGGTTGAAGTTAAATCCACCCTGTTATTATGCACTTACTTTATCTCAAAATAAGGGCTGTCATCTTCGCTGTGACTGTTCGCGATTATAGTGCACAACAATTAATAAAAGCCACCTCCATTCCCGTTACGAAAATCAAGGTGGCTGTTTAATATTCTATGCTTTTACGATTTAAATCCTTGCAAGAGATTTTGTACTCTCATAAAGCTCTTTATATTTTTCGAAAATCGGCTGATATTCCGCATGTTTTTCCATATCTGGTTCTATAATCTTCATAGCTTCTACCATATTATCTGCCGCTTTCTGAAAATCACCGTTATAAATAGTAGCACCGGCACCAACAACACAACATCCAAGAACTGCAGCCTGGCTGTCGCGATTTATAATTATTTTTTTGCCGGTAATATCAGATATCATTTGAATCCAAGGTTTATTTTTTGTAACGCCTCCGCATGCAACAATATCATTAACAGTATATCCCTGTTCATCAAAATTACTGATTATATTATGTGTTCCAAAAGCAACAGCTTCAAGAATAGCTCGATAAATATGCTTCCATGTATGCTGCATTGTAAGACCATAAATCGCACCTTTCGCGTAAGAATCTTTATAAGGTGTCCTGTTCCCCTGAAAGAAGTCTAACGCTATGAGGCCATCAGCTCCCGGTGAAGTTTCATAAAGAGAATTTGCAAGAAATGCAAATGGATTTTCATCAGTAATTTTATCGATATTAAAGGTTCTTGCAAACCAGTTTACAAGCCCGGCAGCCGAAGATTGACCGCCTTCAACACACCACGTACCATCAAGAATTGCATCTTCATATGGTCCCCAAATCCCTTTAAAATCAAGTTTTTTATTTACAATTCCGAGATGAACAAAGCTGGTTCCCATAGTAACAGCAAGTTTTCCTTCAGATATAGCATTAAGTCCAAACATGCCCATATGCGCATCAATACTTCCTTGAACAACTACTATTTCAGGATTCAGCCCATATTTCTGAGCAATTTCCGGTCTGATAGTTCCAACAACATCGCCGATGTTATCAACTCTCATGATCATTTTATCTTCAAAGTCTTCAAGACCCACTGCCTCAAAAAATGACCTATCATATCCTCCAAGCGATCTCACATAATTGCCCTTGCATGTCATATTGCAAATAGAAGAAGACCAAACACCTGTAAGTTTATAATTGATCCAATCAAGCTGATCTACAAATTTATATGCTCTGTCATAAATATCCCTGGCATTTTTTTTAAACCAAAGCATTTTGGGAACAAACCACTCTGCCGAATCAGCACCACCTGAGTATTCAAGAACCGGATGATTTGTTGCATTTATCTCATCATTTTCCTTTTTTGCACGAATATCCATCCACATTACTGCATGAGATAAAGGTGTTCCGTCTTCAAGTACAGGAATAACTGTTGACGAAGTTGAATCAACACAAATAGAAACAATATTCTTTTTTATTTCATCAGTTACCTGAGAAGCAATCTCTTTAAGAACACCCTCTATAGATGCCCACCAATGTTCCGGTTCCTGTTCAGCCCAGTGCGGTTTTGGGTAAGAAGTACTCCAGCCTTTTTCGCTGGCACAAATGATGTTTCCTTTTTCATCAACGATACCGAGTCTTGCCCCCTGCGTACCAGTGTCAATCCCCATGAAATACTTTGCCATTTTTCCCTCCAGACTATTCATCAAATACTATAATACTATCCAAACAACGTTTTATTCATTGTAACATTTAGAGTGGCTTATTAGAATACAAATTTGAATAAATTTTAAATAAAACATGAATTTTTAACGCTATTTTTTAATGAAAAAGGATGTCAAGGTTTTCACGCTTCAACATCCATAATCTTCAATATCGTAATTATAAAAGGTTTTCTGCCGTGGTTTCATCTACAAATAAAACATCTACAAGATTTCCATTAAGAGCCCCTTTCAGCGCCATACTTTTTTCTTTACCGGCAACAACACATATTTTTTGAGGAACTGCTCGCAATTGGTCAAGATTTATCCCTGTAGAATAAATATTTACTGTACTGTCAGGATAACTTCCGTCAGGTTTATAAAATCTGGCGCAAATATCTCCAACATACCCTTCTTCACGTAAAAGTTTTATCTTTGAATTCGAGATATATCCCTCTTCATAAAGCAAAGAAGCATTATCCACTGCTCCTACACTAAAAATTGCAATTTGCAGCTGATCCAGCATATCATAAATATTCTTAAACTGCGCATCTGTTTTTATCGCCTCAGCGATAGATTCATTCTTTAAATACATTGGCAAAGCCAATGAATAACCTATTGCATTATAAGCATTTGCGAAATTGTCAACTATACTAGTTACACTGGTATCAGTTCTAGAACTTGATACACCTCCACTCAAGGTTATGAATTTAAGATCATTAAGTTTCTGCCTGGCAACATGCTTAGTAACGCCCAGCATGGTTCTGCCCCAAGAAACTCCAACAAGCATACCGTTTTTTATAATGGAGTCTAAATATTGTGCACATGCTCTTGCCACATCATCAAGAATAACAGTTCTATCATTCAATTCATTTTTAATAACTGTCACCATCTGTAAATTATACTTTTTCAGAAGCATGTGCTCTAACTTATGATTATAATTGCCCGGCAGATTAAGAGAGATCTGCACATATCCTCGCTCAACACCTTCTTTTATGGCTCTGGATACAGTAGCAGTAGATATACCATTAATCTCAGCAATCTCTCGCTGACTCATATTCATTATGTATTTCTGCTTTAATATCATAAAAAGCTGATTTGTATCCGTGTTCATCACATTTCCTCAAGTTCAATTAAAAAACAAAAGGGATGTATAAGTCAATTTTCTTAATACATCCCTTTTATGCCTCGAATATATCCTAAATATAATAAGACTAAAAAATTTCAACTGTCTATTCTGTCATAGATATCTAATAATATAAAAGTAAATAATTACGACGTCATAAACACCTTTCAAAGTAAGTATTAGTCAAATTCAGCTCTAATATTTGTGTTTTCAAAATCCTTCCACACAAGATCATTTTTGTATACTCTTTCAGGCAAACCAATAAGTACGCTTATCTTATCAGCATTTAAAGGATACATAACATCATGCCAAGTTCCCCTTCTCAGACACAAAAGTGTTCCTGCCGGCACTCTGAATACCTCAACATCTTCGGGTATAAGATCTCCTCCATTTGCAGGAGCACAAAACAGAACGGCATCTGTGTCAATTGGCAACTGAATTTCTTCTGTATGGTCGTGATATTCCATTCCTGTACATATAAACTCTTCATTCTTCTTTACAATCAATGAAGAAAAACATACAGGATCCTGAGTACCCGGAACATAGCGAACCACATCACGATAAAAAACATGATACTTCCCGGTAAGTTCATATCCTACAGGATTCACAACATTCAGATAACTTCCGAACGGATTAAATGATTCAGGAGTCAATTCTTTGACTTTAACAACTCTTGACATAATATTCGCCTCCCAGAAAAATTACAATTTAAGAACAACTTTCATTGAGCCGTCGCCTTTACCTGCAACTTCGAAAGCCTCCTGCCAATCATCAATTGAGAAAACATGTGAAGTAACACCCTCTGTCGGAAGTTTTCCCTCGTTGATCCAATCAATAACTGTCGGGAAACAATACGGTGAAAGATGAGCACCAAGCAGATCAAGCTCTTTTGTATCACCAATAATGGACCAGTCTACTGTTGTTTCACTTCCAAATACTGAGAATTCAATAAAGCGGCCAAGTTTACGAACCATATTAAGTCCCTGAATTACACTTGCCGGAGCGCCTGTAGCCTCAACATAGATGTCACATCCATATCCATCGGTAATCTTCTTTATTTCTTCAACAACATCGCATTCCATCGGATTAAATACTAAATCAGCTCCGAATTCAAGAGCTTTGTCAAGACGCTCTTTCTTAAGATCAAGAACAATAAGTTTTTTCGGATTGCTTAATCTTGCTGCTCCGAGCATTCCTAATCCAAGCGGGCCTGCTCCCGAAATAACAACAACATCATCATAAGTAATCTGTGCTCTGTCAATACAATGCTTAGCGCATGCATACGGCTCAACAAGGATAGCTTTTTCCATCGGAAGATCCTTCGGTACTTTGTAAACAAGTCCGGACTTATTTACGCGTACATACTCTGCCATACCACCGTTTACATTTGACTGGAAACCATAAATATCATGTTTCTGGCACATCCAGTATTTTCCGCTCTTGCAATATCTACACTCACCGCACGGAGCGATCTGTTCAACAGTAACGCGATCACCAACCTCTACACCATGAGGGCTCTTAGCGCCAACTGCAACAACCTCACCAATAAATTCATGTCCCGGAATGAATGGGGGTTTTACCCATGCCGGCTGATTTGCATCACCCCAGAATTTAGCTGCACCATGCTGCGCCTTTACATCGCCTGCACAAATACCGCAAGCTTCTGTCTTGATTAAGATCTGTTCATCATCAATCTCCGGAACCGGAAATTCTGTTTCTAAACGATATTCGTTCTGTCCATATGCTACAAGTGCCTTCATTGTTTTTGGAATACTCATTTTTCTTTCTCCTTTGACTTATAAAAAATCTAAATCATGTGCCAAGGATAGCACGCATCAAGTATTAGTCGCTTTACTTCTGTCAGAAATTGCCGAAATAAGAACAGCAATAAGAATAATTACGCCCTTTACTACGATCTGCGGATAAGCCGGCACCTTCATAAGGTTCATGATATTACTAATCAGGCCAAGTGTAAATGCACCAAAAAGAGTATTTACAACACTACCCTTACCTCCTGCAAGACTCGCTCCTGCAATAACACAAGATGCGATAGCATCATTTTCATAACCATCACCAACAAGCGGAGAACCTACACCTGTACGTCCTGCAACAATCATTCCGGCAAGAGCGGCAAGGAAACCACTGATGATATAAACTGACATCCTGTAAATATTCGTTCTAATACCGGAAAGACGAACAGCTTCCTCATTAGAACCAATTGCAAGAACTAAACGGCCGTAGGTTGTATATTTAAAAACAAGAGCAACAATAATAAATACAACAATCATAATGATAAACTGTGTCGGGAAACCAAATACATAGAGACGGCTGAACAGTTTATATGAGTCACTCTGAATCTGGATAGACTTTCCGCTACAGATGATGTACGCAACACCACGTGTGATCTGCATCATCGCAAGTGTGGTTACAAAAGGAGCTACTTTCTGATAAGAAACGATATAACCTGAAACTGCACCCGCAATACATCCTGCAATAAGCGATGACGCAATTGAAAATGCAAGGTTGTGTCCTGCTGCAAGCTGATAAGCAAACAATACATTACTAAGAGTTACTACAGCGCCTACTGAAAGATCGATGCCGCCAGTCATAATAACCATGAGCATACCAAAGCTGTAAATTGCAAGTGCTGCGTTCTGCTTCATAAGGTTTGTGATATTTCCCCATGATAAGAAGCTGCTGCTGATAATTGAAGATATAATAACAAATACTATGAAGATAAGAATAGTACTATATCTGCTAAATATAGCCATCGGTTTTATTTTCTTTTTCGGTCTTGCCTCTGCCATTTTTATTCCCTCCTAATTAATCGATTACACCCACAGAATAGTTGAGGACTTTTGTTTGCGTGGCCTCTGCTTTTGTAAGGAATCCACTTGTGTTACCACGATTAAGAACCATTATTCTATCCGAAAGTCCAATTAGCTCTTCAACCTCGGAAGAAATCAGTAAAATCGATAAACCTTCACGAGTCAGGTCATTAATCAGATTATAAATTTCCATTTTTGCTCCGACATCCACACCTCTGGTCGGCTCATCAAGAATAAGAATCTTATTCTCGCTGTAAATCCATTTTGCAAGACTGACTTTCTGTTGGTTACCACCTGAAAGACTTCCTACATGAATTTCAGTTCCGTCAGTCTTAACAGACAGCTTTTCTATCATTTCATTCGTGTCGGCAATTTCTTTCTTTTTGTTTATTAAACCACCCTTGCTGATCTTTCTGAGTGCAGCAAGTGTCGTATTAATACGGACAGACTGTGAAAGCAGAACGCCGTCTTCCTTTCGGCTTTCCGGAAGGTAAGCGATTCCATTTTTGATTGCATCATAAGGTGATGTGATCTTCACTTTTTTGCCGTTAACATACACATCTCCCGAAACACCTCTGTCCGCCCCGAAAATAGCTCGAGCCGTTTCTGTCTTTCCTGCTCCTACCAGACCTCCGATACCGAGGATTTCGCCCTTATGCAACTCAAACGAGGCATTCTTAACAGCAATACCATTTGTAATATTTTCAACTTTAAGAACAACTTCCGCATTTTCATCCGGAGTTCTCTCCGGGAAAAGAGCATCGTAACTTCGTCCTATCATTTTCTCGATTGTCTGATTCATAGTGATGCTGTTCGTATCAACAGTTTCAACTACCTGTCCGTCTTTCATGATAGTAATACGATCAGACAATGCAAAAATCTCATCAAGACGATGTGAAATATAAATAATACTTACATCTTTTGCTTGAAGCTGGCGAAGTAAAACAAACAATCTGTCTACTTCCTTAGGTGTAAGAACAGCTGTCGGCTCATCAAGAACGAGGATGTTGATATCTTCACTGAGAACCTTTGCTATTTCAACTACCTGCTGATATGCAACGCTGAGGTTTCCTACTCTTTCCTTTGCATCTATCTCAAAACCTAATTCATTTAGGATTTTTTGCGCTTCTTGATATAGTTTTTTCCAATTAATTTTCTTCTTACCAAGAGACATTCTGTTAATAAAAATGTTCTCAGCAACCGTAAGATCAGGTGCTAATGCGAATTCCTGGTATATAATTCCTACACCTGCTTTTTTTGTTTCCTCCAAACTATTTGAAACAAATTCTTTTCCATTAATAATAATTTCGCCTTTGTCTTTTTTATAGGCACCTGATAATATTTTCATCAGGGTCGATTTTCCGGCACCGTTCTGCCCCACCAGAGCATGCACTTCTCCTTTTCTGATTGTCAGAGAAACGCCTTGCAGAGCATGAACACCACCAAAGCTCTTATATATATCTTTGAGTTCTATTGTATTTTCATACTGCTGTTCTGCCATTCCGCTCGTCCACCTTTCACACTGTTACTCCCTTTTAAAAAAGCGGGGCAGTTTTTCATGCCCCGCTCTTTCTTCAGATACGCCAACATTTCGGTCGTATCCAATAAAGGCATACCATCAACGATAATTAGAATGCTGAATTTGCATCATAGTAATCGTCAACATTTTCCTTTGTGATGCATCCAGCCGGTGTGTATGTCTTTGCAGAGAAATCACCCCAGTCAGCGCCATCGAACCACTGCTTAGCTACTGTATTAAGTGCGATTTCAGCGATCTGTGTCGGGCTGTTGTAACCTGTACATCCATAGTTGCTGTTAGGATCTTTAAGAAGGTCGAAAGCTTCCTTCTGTCCGTCTGCTGCGTTAACGATAAGAACTTTGCTAAGATCTACGCCAGCTTCCTCAAGAACCTTCATAGCAGACATTGTCATAACGTCAGCCTCTGAGAAAATAACGTTGAATTCTTCACCAAGTGCTGCAAGGTCGCCAGCTACGTCAGCAGCTGCATCTTCTGACCAGTCTTTGCAGTAACCCTGGAAAACAACCTCAATATTGAACTCGCCATTAAGCTCAAGGGCTTTTTCCATGTATCCAGCAAGAAGTCCGTCACGACGGTCAAGAGAGTTCTTTGTTCCAGCCTCACCAGAGATGATCGCTGCCTTTACCGGTGTATTTCCCATCTGCTCTGCAGCCCACTCACCGCAAAGGAAACCATTGTCATAGTTAGCAGCCTGAACAGTTGTAAGAAGTTTTACATCGTCATTCATACCAGAGTCAATAGCTACTACCGGGATTCCGTTTTCTTCACGAAGACGGTTTACAGTCTCTTTCATGATAGACGGATCATATGAGTTAACAAGGATAATATCAGCACCCTGTGTTACCATATCTTCCATATCTGTGATCTGCTTATTAGCATCACCATTACCATCTGCCATAATAAGTTCCCAACCGTTAGCTTCACAGATGCTCTCGCATGTGTTCTTGATTGTTACATAGAATGGGTTTGTAATAGTTGTCATACTAACACCAACAGTATACTTATCTCCGCTGTTAGGTGTCCTTGGGCCGCCAGCTTCAGATGCAGCCTCTTCTGAAGCTCCGCTTCCTCCTGTAGCTGACGTGCTTACTGCACCGCAGCCGCTGAGCATGCTAACTGCCATAGCTCCAGCTAATACTAATGCTAAAATGCCTTTCTTCTTCATTATCCCTTCTCCTTTCATATTTTCATAAAAAATTAGGACCAAATTAGTATGCAAATGCAGACATATACCTGCATTTCAGTGAAATGTTTTTCTTATTTGTAATTTATTTCACTTGTTAAAGTATATCACCTATGCTCATATTCGACAATTATTTTTTATAGCTCGCCGTAATATTTGTCGATTTTAACATCAAAATTTTTTTCTTTTATGCAATTTTTACAAATCATTTCCTCATTTACTTTTTTTATTTTTACTTTATCAATCTGTAAACGTGCTTCCCCGTATTGGAACATCATCACTTTATTCTTTTTTTCATCATTTTCATTCTGTTGCCAGTGTCGTCTCTCGTATGTTCTTCAAAATGAATAAATCCAAACACTTCACTCCCGGTTTTATCATGATTCTTCATACATTCGGCAGAGATCTCAAACGGAATCCTCATATTCACTGCCTGATTTCAGAAGGTGGTCTTTCCTATAAAGATAAAAAGACCGGCAAAATCTGCCGGTCTTCATTAAGCACACCCTGAATATTCACATTCTCTTCTGATAAACAACCAAAACCTTGTTTTTCTCTTTCTTGGCCTCATACATTGCCTTATCAGCTTCCTCGATAGCACCGTCGTAGTATTCGGCACAATAATTTCCTCCGATCGTCACCGTAAGTCTGATATCTTCATACCCCTCCACAACGCAGGATTCAACCGACTCCCTGATAGCTTCCAGACGGTCTTTAAAGTTCTCCCGCTTCATTCCTATAAACAGAACCACTATCTCATCTCCGCCGTAACGAATAACGCGATCCTCTTTTCCTACAGAGTCCCGCACCGCATTTGCGGCGCAAAGAAGCGCTATGTCCCCGACACTGTGTCCATAGGTGTCGTTGACCTGTTTAAAAGAATCCAGGTCGATCATTGCAACGGCAGTAATATTTCTTACCGCATCTATCTGCTCTTCAAAATACCGCCTGTTATAAATTCCCAACAGAACATCCTTGTACAGATTTTCATTTGCAATACTCAGCTTTCTGAGCAGCTCACTTTTCTCCGATATTCCGCTGATCATATCTTCGCTGACAACATCCATCATTTCAAGAACATAAGGAACGCCTTCCAGCTCAAAGTACATAGCAAACACAATATACAGCTTGTCATCAACGACTTCAAACTTAAATGCATGACTTCTTTCCCTGTAAGCCCTTGCAGAGATGCAATTGCTGCATCTTTCATTCCTATTCCAAATCTCATAGCAGGGATAGCGGAGGACACTTTCCATATCCTTTCCTTGAGACGTATTATAGTTATTGCTAAGAGGGTCTACCACTCTCAAATACGGAAATACCTTTCTGTATGCCAGTATCATTTCATCCAGTTGATACTTGTTCAAATAATCCCTGCCCGGAGACGCCGGTACAACGCGCCTGTTTCTTTCCGGATTTGATTTTTCCGGATACAATCCGCCGTTTTTCAGCATTCTTTCAAAATCATCTTCGGAAACCGGTCTTGAATAATAGTATCCCTGCACAAAATCACAACCGATCCCTTTCAGGAAATCAGTCTGCGCCTGAGTCTCAACGCCCTCAGCCACTATCTTCATTCCCAGTTCTTTCGCAAGCGCACAGGTATACTTAAGAATAAGGCCGCCTTTTCGTCCCCCTATCTGGTCTATCAGGCTCTTATCCAGCTTAAGAACATCAAAAGGAAGCGTACTGAGGCTCGCCATGGATGAATACCCCGTCCCGAAATCATCCATATGAAGCCTGAATCCCGCATTTGTAAATTCCACACATCTGTCCTTTACAGTATTTTCTACGCTGGCAGCAGACTCGGTGATTTCAAGCGCAATGTATTCGGGCGGCACATTGCTCTTCTTCGTTATCTCAAGATATTTTCCCACGATTCCTTTAGAAAAGAAGCTGTTTCTTGAAAGGTTAACAGAGATCGGGACAACTTCTTCCCCGGAATCCATGCACCGTCTCAGATAATTACAAGCCTTCGAAAAAACATACTCATCCAGTTCCTGTATAAGTCCGTCCTTTTCGAAAAGCGGTATAAACGCTGCCGGCGAAATAAAATTCCCGGCATTATCTATCCATCTGACCAGTGCCTCAGCTCCCACTATCTTTTCCGTAAAAATATCTACCTTAGGCTGATAAAGCACTGTAAATTCATTATTAATAAGAACATTCGGGAACCTGCTCTCCAGTTCCTGATTCGCAATAACCTTTCTGCTTATTTCAGCATCATATATTGCCAGATTATTCGTGAAGTCTGCTTTAATGGAAGCAGCGGCAACAGCTGCGCGGTCGCACATGATCGACACGGTATCCTTCGGGTCTACTTCAATATACACGCCGTATTTGATGACGAGATTTCCGACAGGGGCATTGTCGATGATCTCACGGCTGTAAACTTCCCATTCATCTCTGCCTATCCTTGTCTTGGACGGATAGAAGCAGAAGAATCTGTCCCCCGATCTGGCGATCACGCTGTCGCTCTTGTATTCACTTAGTTTTTGAGCTAAATAAACCAGTATTTCATCTCCTTTTTTCTCACCGAATGTACTGTTGATCACCTTGAAATTTCGCAGATCCGCAGCAAAAATATCATACTTTTCATCCGGCTCCGCAGACAGGATCTTTTCAACATAATGAAAAAATGCCGGCATCGTATAGACTCCCGTAAGCTCGTCATACTCAACTGCCGCCAGGGCAGCAACCGACTCACTGAGTTTTATTATGCTGTGTACTCTTCCAAGAACCACTTCCGGATTATACGGCTTAGTAATAAAATCAGACGCTCCCAGCTTCAGGCTCAGTATCTCATCCTCATTTCTGTCACTTCCCGTAGCAACAATAACAGGGACCGATTCCGCCTCCTCGTTTCCCATTCTTCTTCGAAGAAACTCAAAGCCATCGCATACAGGCATGAAAACATCCAGAATAACCAGGGATAATTCCCTGTATCTGCTGCACAATATTTCAAGGCCCTCTTCTCCGTTTTCGGCCGTGAATATTTCAAACTCTTCTCTTAAAAGCTCACTGAGGATCTCCCTGTTCATCTCATTGTCTTCAACGATCAGGATCTTTTTCTTTTGTAAGCCGATGTTCTTCTGATAAGCCATTTCCATTATTACCGCAATCCCATCCGGGATATGAATACTTTCCCAGTTTTATGGCTTAAATCTACCATAGAATCATAATTCATACAACCCCGGCATGTGGGCAGGCGAGGATATCAGGGAAACATTTCACTGCGGATTTCATTATCGAAACAGAAGTCTCCAATATGAGTGAAGATATCCCCAAAACCATTATTGCGAACAGATCATATTTGGATTATCATTATCTCACAATAGGAGAAAAGAATATGGCATCGAAAAAGGGAAAAAATTCAACTAAAAACAAAATAGTCTCTGCGGCATGGAAATTGTTTTATGACCAGGGTTATGATGATACCACGATCGACGAGATCGTCGAGGCCAGCGGAACATCAAAAGGTTCTTTCTATCACTATTTTGAGGGCAAAGACGCCCTTTTGGGATCCCTTTCCATTATATTCGACGAAAAATACAGTGAATTAAGCGAACGCTTTGACCCGGAAATGGATGCTATCGACAAATTGACTTTTCTCAACAAAGAACTCTTTACAATGATAGATTCCGGAGTGTCTATCGACCTTCTGACAAAACTTCTTTCATCGCAGCTTGTCACCAGAGGTGAAAAACATCTTCTGGACAGAAACCGTACTTATTTTAAGCTTATAACCAGAATCATCCGGGAAGGCCAGGAAAACGGCGAGCTGCGCTCGGACATGACCGTAAACGAGCTTATCAAGGGATATGCAATGTTTGAAAGAGGTATGATGTATGATTGGTGCCTCTCCGGCGGAGAGTACTCACTTTCCAGATACGCCTCCGAAATGCTTCCGATGTTTCTCGAAGGCTTCCGGTCTTCAAAAACATAATTCTCACTTGGTCGAAATATCTGCCATTTTTTTCTTTGAGTACGACGTCCTGCCCTCAAAAGCTCACTTCTCCCCCCCCCGGTGACATTTTTCAGTCCAAATACTTTGGAATCTTCCTCATTTAACCATCCGTTCGGAGTGTCTCCGTCGGATTTTTTTATAGTAATAATTTTAGTCTAAACTGTAGTCTATTATTTTTTCCTTTATTTTTCGCAATTTTTCCGATTTTATTTCAAATAATACTATATTTAGTCTAAACTTCATTCTGTATTGTGGTATATTTTTTTGCATGTTATAATTTTAAACCATCAGGCGGCCTATTCACCGCATTCTATATTATCAATACCGTTGTCAATTGACGGCAGAATGGAGAACAAGATGTTTAATATCGAAACTATAGTATTTATTCTTTATTTCCTTTTCATGGTTGGAATAGGAGTATTCTTCTTTATGAGAAGCAAGGGCGGCGGAGACAAGACGTACTTCCTCGGCGGACGCCAGATGGGTCCGTGGGTATCCGCTCTCTCAGCAGGTGCTTCCGATATGAGTGCCTGGGTTCTTATGGGCCTTCCGGCTTCAATATATGCCGCAGGAATCGGTCAAGTATGGATCGCTATCGGATTAATGATAGGGTATGCACTAAGCTGGATCATCGAAGCTCCGCGTCTCAGAAAATTCACCATCTGTGCTAACGATTCAATAACCATACCGCAGTATCTCACGAACAGGTTCCGTTCAAAAAACAAATCTCTTCAGATTATCTGTGCGGTTATTTTCCTGGTTGCGTATACAATTTACGCCGCATCAAGTATCAAAGCCTGCGGAACACTTTTCAATACCGTAATGGGAATTGACGCGAATATCGCTATGTATATCGCAGCCGTGATCATCATCGGATATACCTTCCTCGGAGGATTCTCTGCTGTTTGCTGGACAGACTTTTTCCAGGGTCTTCTCATGCTGGCGGCTCTCCTGATCGCACCTATTTTTGCACTCTTCGTAATAAACGCAGGAGGCGGTGCGGGTACAATGGCATCTCTTCCGGACGGATACTGGACTCTGTTTACAAGCTGGCAGGATGTTATTTCCGGTCTCGGATGGGGACTTGGCTACTTCGGAATGCCTCATATCATAGTAAGATTCATGTCCATCCGCTCAAATAAGGATCTCAAGAAGAGCTCAAAGATCGGCATCACATGGACCTTCCTCATTCTTTTGTTCGCGGTAGGCTCCGCAATCGTCGGACATCTCCTTCTCGGATCTATCGACGACAGCTCAACGGTATTTATTCAGATGGTAAGAAAAATTTTCCCGGCTCTTATTTCCGGCGTCCTTCTTTCCGCAATACTTGCCGCTTCGATGTCAACTGCCGATTCCCAGCTTCTTGCATCCGCTTCTGCTTTTGCAAGCGATGTATATAAGCCGGTGATCCGCAAAGATAAGGCTTCAGATAAGGAAATGCTCTGGGCCGGCAGAATAGTTGTTCTTATTATTGCCATCATCGCAGTATTAATTGCCTCAAATCCGAACAGCGGAACAATAATGGGACTTGTTGAGAATGCGTGGGGCGTATTCGGCGCAGCATTCGGACCGTCCATACTGCTGAGTCTTTTCTGGAAACGTTTTAACTTTCCGGGCGCAGTAGCCGGTATTCTCGCCGGTGCACTCTGCGATATTCTCTGGCTTGTTCTCCTTAAACCGTCAGTCGGTCTTTACGAGATCATTCCGGGATTCATCATCGGACTCATTGCCGCAGTAATCGTAACACTCTGCACAAAGGCTCCTTCAAAGGAAGTTGAAGAGCTTTACGAGCGTTCGGTAAACTATCCGGATTGATATTAAGATCATCTTCAGCAGGCTGCACGTCAGCCTGCTTTTTATTTTTTCTTTTTCAATATCAGGATGCCGAGAAAAGCCACAACACACATAGCCATAACACCTGCGCACAGCAATACCGTTAAATATCCCTCATCCCCGGTCTTTGCGGCATCCTCATTCCTTAATAAAGGCTCGGGAGTAATCAAAGGGACTTCTCCGGGATCTTCTCTCACAGTCTGCTCCCTGACTTTAATAGTCTGCATTTCATTCTCAATATCCTTATGAACAGCCAAAGGTTCTGCCGAATCGGAAATATCACCGGCACATCCCTCGAAAAGTTCTTCAAAAAACACCAGTTTTTTCCCTGAAAATTCACCGGTATCTATGCAAAATTCAACCTCCACCTCTCCGAAATCCGCTTCAGGAGTGAATTCTTTTACAGAAGTAATCTCTTTTCCCTCGTTTACAATGCCTCGGAGCGTATCTCTGTCAACCGCCTTTCCAATCAAAGTATATGTTTTTCCGGGAGTGAGATTTTCATAGCTTACGGTATCTACAATTTCAACATTATCGCCAATATCAACCTCACGATCTCCGTCCTCTTTATCCGATGCCGAAGTTCCTATCCATATTTCCCGATTGACAATATCGTATTCAAATAATCTTCCCTCGTCGGCCGAGGTGACCTCAAAGAAAATCTTCTCCATTTTCATTGTGTGATTTGAGCCGGTTCTGATTTCAGTGAGTGCATACCTCCCCGGGACAAGAGCGCCCTTCGAATCATCGGGCATACTTTCTCCGAACCATACTCCGCTTTCATCAAAGTGACTTAAATAGCTGCTATGTGTGGAATATTCCCCGTTCTCATCGGTCTCAATTATAAATTTTTCTCCTGTATCGATATTTTCCAATTCAAATAACACATCCGGCATAGGCTCACCTGTCTTGTGCAGGGATTTTCTGATTTTTATGTCTGCCCGCAGAAGGCTGTTTCTGCAAGTCAGCATAACGGAGATATTTCCGCATTTGCCTCCCGGCTCATCTTCCGCATCAGAAGTCCTTATCAGTACCGATTGTCCCAAAACATCCCCCGAATCATTTAAAAAAACCTGTTCTCCGGGAAGATAGCCTTCACCGAAACTGATTTCTTCTATTAAAAAAGTCCCCAAAGGCAAGATGGTCTTTCCGTTATCGTTTTTATAGAGCTCATCTCCCAAAACCAGGTGTTCTTCATCAAATCTTGCAAAATAGCCTTCATCTTCTTTCTTTGTTTCCAATACCCACCTGCGCTTTGTACAGCCCGATTCAAGAGCTTCCTCTTTACTTTCAAAATCTCCGCCGAAATAACTGACTTCAAATTTCACACCCGAATTTAATGTATTATATTCTTCCCGATAATCCGCACTTTCTTTTTTTATCCGAAGCTCAATCTCAGAATATGACGGATTCTCATAAACTGTCACTTCGGTTTTTTCACCTGCTTTCACTTCCACCCTGTAATATCCGTCGCCGTTTTCTCCGTATTCATCCAGCAAATACCCCGGTGAAGGCACGGTCTCTTTTATATAATAAATCCCGGGAGAAATTTTAAGCTCATTCGAACATCCCGCAGAATCCGTCACCAGCTTTCCGGTTTCTTTTTTCTTTGACTCATCAAATAATGTATATTCCGCTCCCGAAAGTGAGTAGCAGCTGCTTTCTTTGCTTAATTTTTCATCAGATGATTTTTTCACCAATACTACTGTCCCTTCGTTGGGCTCAACTTTAAATATTGCCAGCGGCTGGGCATTTGATGCTCCGGATGCGGTATATATTTCCCATGAGCTCTTATATCTTGAGCAGTTTTTTTCATACCAGGGCTCATAACCGCAAATTACTGCATCCTGCACAGCCATTTCGGGTCCATTCTCAGCCATTCTGTTCCATGCCATATTTTTCGAGCAAAGGCACCATATTATTATCTGGGAAAGCCATTTTTTCTGATAGTCACTCAGTTTATACTGCCCACAGCAGTTCTCCACATAATATTCAGCCAGAGATGCCCTTTGAAAATCTTCTTTGTTTTTCCATTGTGTCGAGGCAACCATCTCTTCTGTTGAGATTTTTACGGCGCTTCCGGGGACAAACCTGAGATCATTATCAATACAATACGCCGGAATCCCGCCAATATCATGCAGCACTTCGGTCTTTACAGTTCCCTGCCCCAGCCCCGGAAAAGTGATGGCATTATATGTCCCTTCTGTCCGGGAAAGCGTCTTTCCGGAAACATCAGCCGAAACAGATTCGCATAGTTTTATCGTACATATTATGAGAACAATTGCCGCCAACCCCGGCAATATCATCTTTTTCATTACACTCTTATTCAAATATTTCATTTAAAACCTCACAAAACACTATAAAAAACAACATTTCCCGGCATTCCGCGCATCACGCCAGGCGTTCGGGGACATCACATCCCTCCGAAAATGCATACAACACTACCCTTTCATCATTTCCTCTCGTCTCCGAGGGGTTATTGTAAAGCTGAAGCAGTGATTCCGCCCCGTTTTCGTTATTTGCCATATTCCAGTTCCAGTTCATGTTCGATGCCTTTGTAAAGAAAAACTTGTTGTCATCCTTATAAAAACGAGGCATCCATTCTGTCGAAGTGCCCTCGGTATCTCCGAGTTCCAGATAATACCCTCCATATTTATTGATGTGCGAGCTCTGGACAAATTTATAATTTGAATTTCCCGGCACAATAACCTTTACAGCCGCGGGATTATTATCGGAATTCGCGCTCACAATCGTCCATTCAGACAATGCTCCTTCATCCTGATCCGATATTTTGATTCCGTTATCTTCAATCTCCAATCCCGCCTCGGTTTCATGTGCATTTACAGCGATAACCCGGCTCATATCTTTTCTGAAACGAAGAGTGAATTTTCTTCCGCCTCCATGAATGAGGTCATACCAAATGTCGGAGGTGAAATACCCCTCATAATAATCGCCGTCCGAATAGTCGATCCTTGCCCGATGCGTATTGCAAAGGCAGTCGGAAATGCTTTCGGAAACAGTACAGGCAGAAGAAATTCTTGTTCCGCTCATCCCCTGCAGCGATACGCAGTTCAAAAACATATTTTTTCCGCATCCAGACACAGCCGAAGAAGTATCAAATCCATTCCCTTTAGAGCTTACAACAATGGTTTCAAGAGATGTCTGATGAGCATACATCGCGGTAAAATTCAGCACATTAGCGGTGTCAAAATCCCTTAGATCCAGCATTTTTAAAATTCCGCTTCCGGTATTCTGCCAGAACATTCCCGCCATATCCCGTGCAGAAGCTGTGTCTATTCCTTTCAGATTAATATCCCGGATATTTAAGCACCCGCTTAACATTCGATAAAAGTCAAGAACACGGCCGGTATCCGACATCTCTCCGATACAAAATGACTCCAGAAGACTGCAGTCCGCTGCAAATTTCTGCATATTCACAATAGCGGATAAATCGCTGCCGCTAAGATCTATGCACCGCACCGAAGAATTGAAAAACATCCCCTGAACACTCGTATCGTGATCACTTTTAAAAAGATCAGACAGATTAACAGAGGCATTCCCGGAACATGCTGCGGAATCAATCGCTTTATTTTCCGCAAACATTCCACGGTAATTAAAACACTCACCCGTATCCAGCCCTTCAAAAGAAAAATTTCCTGCCTGAGGCTGCCCGGTGAACATCCATGCCATGTTTGTGTTTGCCATGACCCGGGAATCCGCGGAAGATGTACAGATACGACACACATCTCCTTCCATGAATGCCACAACTCCGCCGTCCTGAGCCTCCGAAACATCAAATAGTACTTTTTCCCTCAGATCAATACCGTTATTTACCACAAATTCAAATGAATGTGCCTCGCCTTCTGCATTTTCGAGATTTGTAATTATTCTGCTGAATACGGCTCCCGATACAATCTCGTTTTCTCCGTTTTCGGTTTTTGCAATAAGCCCGCTCCTGTTACGGGACTCCTCGCCGGGCAGCACTGTATCCAGAGAATATCCCGAAAGAGAGATTCTGTAGCTGTTTTTCGAGCAAGCCATTGGATTGGAATAATTATTCAGCTCTCCGTCACCTGAGCCGATTGAGGAATACTCCCCTTTGAGGAGCAGAGTGCTTCTGGGTTCCCAATCGGGAATAAAAATATAGTCCTTATTTACGGTGATTTCCGCACCCGACGGTTCGCCGTTTATCGCATTTATCCATCCCCTGTTTTTACAGCCCGGATAGTAGGGTATTCTTGCAGCCGCAATATTCCCCGCCGATCGTGGACTTATCGTTATTTTCCCGGAGCCGTTTTTTATCGTGTAATCCCCGTTCGCTACATAGCCCTCATCCGTGTGATCCTCCCATGGACCGGCATCGTATTCTCCGAAAACATCCGTCATAACGGCATCGTACGAACTCTTAACGGCGCATTTGTCCAATCCATCCGCCGAGCAGTATTCATCCGGAATGGAAACATTTCCATTAAAACTGTCCGCTACCGTAAAAAGAATATCTGACGAATCCTCTGCATTTTCCGCACATCCGGCTGCCGACTCCGCATCCGTTGTCGCCTGATCTGCCGGGTCATTGTCTCTGTATGCGACAATATACGGTATCTCTACCGTCATAACCGCAGATTCCTCAATAGGAGCGTTAAGCAATTTATCCTCAAGGGAGCTTCCGTCAAAAAGCCCCCTTATCTCTACGGAATATTTTCCCGGCTCTATATCCCCCGAAACAATCAGCTTCCCGTCGGCACAGGTGATCTTTTCGGAGACATTCCCATTTATGTCATTTACACTTGATATTTTGAAATCTCCTGAAAATCCCTCCGGAGCCGATAGTTCAATCTCCTGAGGCTCTCCGAATAATGCCGAATATTTCCCGTTTTCATCAACTTTAAGTTTATCCCTGTAAAGGACAGCTTCATTATCAGGAAAATTTATTACCGATATTTCATATATTGCAGATGTCGAGCAGTCTTTATAAGAAAAATTCAGTTTCGGATAATATTTCCCTTCCGGAATATAGTCCTCAACCCGTAAATAAAAGCCCCCGGATTCCTCCAACGAAAACAGGTCCGAAAAATCTCTCCCTTCTTCGCCTGACACCGAAACCAGTGAAGGAATTACTCCACTTCCCCCCAGACGCACTCCAAGGGTTTCCAACACTTTTATTCTTCTGCTCTTTTCATCAAACGAAAGTCCGAATTTTCCTCCTTGCGCACCAAAAATCGCGATATCGCAATATGCAGAATCCGCCTTGCCGGTTTCTTCATCTTTTGCCGTTATGAGCACCCGGTATGTTCCCGGAAGAACCGAGGAGTCAGCTTTTAGGAAATATCCGGAAGATGAATTCATTCCTTCGGGGCAATCATTTGCACCGCACACAGAGAAAATTCCGGTTAATTCTCCGGATTGGCCCGGTTGCTCTCCGGATTCTCCTGATATTTCTGAAATAAAATAAGAAAAATTACCCGAACCGCCCTTCGGACAAACTATCTCAAAAAATTGAGGCATCCCTTCCCGATACACAGCCGCATACTCCCGGTCCTCGAATTGCATTTTTTCATAGCCGGCGTAATTCATCTGAATCTGCTTTGAATCTGTTTTTTTCGTATATTTTGCAAATGTAGAAACGGAAAAAATAATCATGGCTGCCATTGAAGAGACAATAGCTGCCACCGCTATAATAATTCCCGCTGCCCATTTCTTTTTCCGCATATCCTGCGCACCTCCGCTTTACCTTGGCTTTCGACCCCCGGCAAATAAAATACATAAACAGCACTTTTACAAATGTGTCTGTGTCCCCACCGCAAAGATCTCGATCATATTTGAATATTTTCCCGGAACCGCATTACAGGAAAATACTTTTAGTATGTGTTCGTTTCTGTTTTTTCCGCTTTCCAGCAAGAAATCCTGCGATCTGAACGTATAATTCAATCCATCCTGCGTGGTTCCGCTGATATTATCGATCTGAAGAGTGATCCCTTCCGGCAAGCTTTCCGCAAGCTTAATATTTATTTCGTATGTCTGGTAAACTTCCGATATGATGTATTCATCATAATTAGATATGGAAAAATGATATTCCGCTTCACATGAAGCGTCAGAAAGATTTATTTCATCAATTGGCTCTCCGCTGAGAACTATTGTATATCCGGCCGGCTTTGCACTGTCATCCAGAAAATTTTTTCCCGAACGGAATCCTGCGTGAACGCAGACCGCCGCCGGCACGGCAATAAAGATGATGCCCAATACAATGAGAATCCTTTTCGACTTCGGAGAGCCCTTTCCCGGACGGATTCCCATAAAATTTCCTCCTTTTATTTAGTTGACGATGATTATATTCTCAAATCCAAAGCCTTTCAATTAAAGAAGTGTATTGGAACCATTAATTTTTTATTAATCGTCTACGGATTTTCTTATCCGAATTTTAACTAATCCATTACTTCAGCTATTTTCTTTATGTGCAATAGCACTTATACGCCTCCATTACCTCCGTTTGAATCTCGTCCCGAAAATGTTTGGGGCCTACGACCTCGCATCTGTTGATATTCGCCATTACCCATCTTCTCATTTCGGACGGAACAGCCGTAATCCTCACAGTCATACCCCTGACATTTTTCCTTGAAACCTCTGCATCATTCCCGAATTTTTCCGCAATTTCCTGCCACAAATCCGCTTCGCATTCAATCTCGTATTTTTCTCTTTGCTCTCCGTGCTGCAAAATAAACTTCCTTGCATACAAACCCGGATCAAATCCGCCAAAAATCATATCGACGCCCCGCTCTAAAATGACGATATCTCTCATATGATCGATCCTGAAATGCTCCAGCTACTCGGAAAGTTCTCTTTTTGCCAGAATATAATAGTATCCCCCTGCCCACAATGTCACATATGGGCTTATCACGATATTTCCATTGGGAGCTTCCGTAAGCTTTCGATCGACACCGTATTCCAACAGGCATACGCTTACCTTGCATCCCTGATTTATTGCCACATTCAAAGCATCAATATTGTAAAACAGCTGCTTGCCGAGAATCTTTTTTTCCGGTTTGACAAAAACCGTCTTTTGAAGCATTCTTCCCCGGAAAACGCTCTGGGTCTCAATAAGCTTCCCGATAATCTGCTTTCCGGATTTTTCATTTATCATGTCGGAAGCTGCAACAGCATCGCACAAAAGCCTTATTTCGGATAATTCAAAATCTCTGTCTATAAGAAAATATCCTTCCCCGTTATCCCGGTAGCCTTCAATTTCGATTCCCATACTTCTTAGAGCCTCGATATTTCTGTAAACAGCTCTCCTTTCCATATCAACATCATAGATAATTTTCAGCTTTTCTCTTATCTTTTCCGCCGATAATATATGATTTTCGTCCGAATATTTTTTCAGAATTTCATACAAACACAGTATTGTCGCTTTTTGGGCAATCATCGCATTTCACTCCGTTTTTTTTTAATTATACTAATCCTTTTTATTCAGAGCAACTCATAGCTGTACTATTTTTGGTACAGCCCTTGGAACACAAACAGCTTCGCCCGTTTGCTATACTGTCTGTATAAAAAGGAGGATAATGACATGAAATCTGCCACAAAAGATGCTTTCCGAAATATTAAAACCGCCTGCAAACAAAAGCTCGAAGAGATATACCCAAAAGGGTTACCTGAAGATATCCGTTCACGATGCGATCAGGAGCTCTTATTTTTAGAGCATTCAGATTATGTCGATGATTTTGAAATATTCCGCAGGTTCTCCGGGGAGACAAAAAAAAGCTCTAATGCCATCAGTGTTCGGGGAACACTATCCGGATCGATTCTTTATTTTCTTTTGGGAAACAACTGTTACAATCCGCTCCCGCCGCACTACTACTGTACCGAGTGCGGTTATTACGAGCCCGTGAAAACACGCCTTTTCGGAATTGATCTTCCTCAAAAGAAGTGTCCGCATTGCAATTCAACGGTTACGGCAGACGGCTATAACCTTCCGCTTGAAAGTGTCTGGGGTAATACCGGAAGAAAAATAATCTCCTTTGAGTACAATGTCAATTCGGAATTTCTCCCGTTTGCCAGACGCGTTTTGCGGACTGCTTATCCGGACAGTGAAATCGTTCCCTGGGGAATGTTTCAGCTTGATACAGGTTCAGGATCTATTCATCCTGATAACAGGATCATAGGCATCCGGTTAACCGGCTATGCCATTTTGCCGCCCGGCAATACGATACAAGATTACCCGGATCTGATTTCATATCTGGAAAACGGCGATGCATGCATCACCGGCAACATTTGGGAAATGGAAGAGCATATGATAAAGGTAATCATATTATTTACATCGGAATACCTGGATGAGCTGGTCCGGCTTCAAAGATCAACGGGAATCTACTTCAGCGAACTTGGAACAAAAGAGCTTCGCGAAATAACCTGGAGCAGCATTTATAACACCTCGATTCCAAATAATAAATCAAGAATATTGTTCCAGGAATACAGACCGAAGTCTTTTAAAGATATGGTCGCCCTTGATTCCTGCTCCCACAATTCTTTTGTCTGGCAGGAAGGAGATAACAGCCGCATTGACCCCGGGAAATTCAGAAAAATGATCTCCGGGGAATGCTTTAAAAAATACCCTTGTTTTACAAGAGAGGATTTTTTTGATTGCATGGTGGAATGCAAAACGGAGCGTTCCCTCGCATTTGACGCATCAGAGAGGATCCGTAAAGGACATGCAAATTCAAACGGAAAATATCGGCAGCAATTCTTTGATCTCCCGATACCGTCTGAGATGAAAGATATTGCCGGAAATTATCTGTATGTTTTTCCGCGGGCACATTGTATAGAATATATATTAATGTATGCAAGACTTGCCTATTACGCAAAGGCTGACAGCCGGGCTTTTGGCAGAATCGTTTTCAGGAAAAGGTAACCCACGGGCAAAATCCGGGATCAATAGAACAACAATTGCAGTCGAAATAACATAACTCCGGCTTGAATGCCTTGATTTTGACTTCCCGGCCTGACAGTCACGCATCCCCGCGTGAGCATTTACAGCCAAAAATAATATTCGAGGATAAATTGAATAATCCGACTATACATAAAACATGCGGTGCAGCATTTAAAGCCGCACCGCACCTCATAAAGTCTCATAATATTTCTGAAAAAATCCCCTAATCCTACTCTTCAACAGAGATCAGTTCAATCTTGAAATTAAGCTCTTTTCCGGCCATTTCATGATTTGCATCAAAAATAATCTTTTCCTCATCGCGCTCAATCACTTTAACCGGGAATGTCTGTCCCATTCCGTTTGCAAGGCCTACTGTCTGTCCCACTGTGAGATCTTCTGAGCCGGGAAGGTCCTTAACATCGAAAGAGATGATCATTTTAGGATTTATCTCACCGTAAGCTTCTGCCGGCATAAGATGAACATCCTTCACCTCTCCTACCTCCATCTCAGCTACTGCTTTATCAAATCCCGGGATCATCATACCCATTGCGCATACAAACTCAAGCGGTTCGCCTCTGTCATATGATGAATCAAATTTAGATCCGTCATTAAATGTTCCTGTGTAATGTACTCGGCAAAGCTTGCCTGCATTTTTCCCCTCAAAAAGCGGTCCCTGGCTGCCTCCGCATCCACCGCCGCAGCTGCCGCAGCTGCCGCCACAGCCTTCGCTTCCGCAATCATGGCCTTCTTCATGATCATGATGGTCGCAATTTACACCTGCAGATTCAAGCTCTCCTCTGAGAAATGCTTCGACAGCTTCATCCGCATTTCCCTGCGCTCCTGTGCATATTTCAATTCCGGCTTCAGAAAGTGCAGCCTGTGCTCCGCCTCCGATGCCTCCGCAGATAAGCAGATCCACACCTGCTTCGGCAAGAACTCCCGCAAGAGCCCCGTGTCCGCTTCCGTTTGAACTCATCACTTCACTTGATACTATTTTTCCGTCTTCTACGACATATATCTTAAAAGACTCTGTCCTTCCAAAGTGCTGAAAAATATTTCCATTATCATAAGTTGCTGCTATTTTCATTATTTTCCCTCCGAACTAAACACAAATAAACCAAACCTATAGTAACATTAAAATTAAGAATCGTAAACCGATTCCGGAAGAAAGTACTTTCCTATCCTGTAATCAATCCCTGCCCTTTGTGCCTGGTCTATCTGATATCCCCGTTTTATCCTGTACATTTTATTATCTTTAATAAACCTGGCGCCTGTCTGATGAAATCTGAACGGAACATCCGCCTCAACGCATTGCCGTCTAAGATCCAGGATCCATTCGTAATCACAGGGTCTGGCCTCTGTACCTGATTCGCCTCCGACACTGACCTCCTCGATGCTCCGATCCAAATACCGGGAGATATCCACTCTCTCAAGGATCGGCGACACAATAATTGTTTTGTGTTTTATCGGAAGCTCTTTGAAGATGGGAAGTCTGAAATCCGCCATCTCCTGATTTTCCACGGTACATCCGACAATGACATTGTTATAACCGTTATTCCAGTCAGAGGGCATGCATTTTTCAAAGCGATGAATCCGCTTGGTGAAAAAATAAAACATGCAGTCCTTTCTTTCCCTTATCATCCGCCAGCACTCGCCTCTCCAGCAATCGGCATCCTTCAGAAGAAAATCCGAGGTAAAGCATGTAAACACCATCTTGCCGGGAGGTATCTTATAGCTGCCGTCCCTTTTCTTTTTGACCGGAAGATCAAATGAATTATTCCGCATGCACAGATTGCTGGATACTTTTGATCCGTACATTTCATCCTGACGATAAACATAGCAATACTTGCATCCCGCACTTATCTTTGTGCATCCGTGCCAGGGATTCCAATCCGCATAAATATAAACTTTATCATCCATTTTTTTTAAAAGAAAAAAAGGGGTCAGGCACAAACTGTATCAATACCTGTCCCCAAATAAACATTTATTACCGTTTTTAAAACAGAGGTGATACCCTGTTTGGGTAATCCGTAATAATTCCGTCTGCATTCCTGTCAATAAGTTTCTGCATTGTAGGCTCATCGTTTATCGTCCAGTAATAAATTGCCATTCCGCATTCATGTGCCCGGTTTATTATTCCCTGTGAAGACAAATTCAACAGCCCGTGCAGTCTTCCGTTCTCCTCTGTCCCGGTAAAAACTCCGTAACGCGGAGTGATGATAAGCACATCATACGGATAATCGCACTCTCCGGGATCCTTATTTAACAGAAAATCTACGTAAAATTTCACCACTTCACTCATTGAAGCGTTTCGGGTCAGATCAGAATAATTCTCATCCAGATGCCGGAGAACTTCTTCGTTGAAGGATGTCAGCATTGCCTTTTCGGCAAGATCGTAATCCCTGACCGTCTCAACCAGTCGGTCCATGGCTTTTATTCCTTCATTGCCGGAATTTTTGATCTCAAAAATATATTTGAAATCCCCGTTTGAGGTAAGATAATCCAGAATACGATCAAGAGAGACCACCCTCAGATCTTCCGGAACATCATCCCCTCTAAGGCCTTTATATGGTGTGCTTCCGTCCTCAGCAACAAAATTCTCCGCAAAATTAAGCTCCCCCAGTTCCTCAAGGGTATAATCCCCAGGTCTGGCATTTTCGATTCCAAATACATCCAGAGAGTCTGTCGTGCGGTCCAATGTGTCATCATGAAGCAGAATGAGCTGCCCGTCCTTAGTCATCCAGAGATCCATCTCGACAATATCTATGTTGTATTCTCCATTCTCAATATCGGAAATAAGACCCTTTGCCGCCATCATAGTGTCCTCGGGGAAGATGCCGCCACCCATTCGGTGTGCCGAAACATCCGTTCCTGATTGAACGATAAAAGTATTCTCCGGCGAAATGTCCTGATTTGCCGAGTAATATTCCCCGGCAAAGGAGCCATGAAGCTGAATATAAACAATAACAGCTGCAGCTGCCAATAAAATTATTATTAATATTATTAAAAGAAATTTTTTTATTTTTTTCATTTTTCCAAATTAGGGACAGGCTGATGTACAATTTGTGCCTGGCACCTTTTTTACAGTTTCAGCAGCTCATTGTAGATATCTCTTTTGGAGACTCCCCTGTCCTTCGCTGCCATCTTCATTGCCTCCTTATGATCTGCTCCCCGGCTCTCATAATATGCGACATGCTCCGCCGCCGACAGGCCTTCCCACTGCCTTGAGTTCTCTCTTTCAATCTCTTCTGCGCTTCGGCCCTCAATAAGCACCACATATTCTCCCCGCGGTTCACGCTCCTGAAAATAATCAAGCGCTCCCGAAATTGTCGTCCGTACTATCTCTTCAAACTTTTTCGTCAGCTCCCTGCAAAGGGCTATCCGCCTGTCGCCCAGCTCCCGGCCCAGCTCTTCAAGTGTTCTGACAATATGGTGCGGTGATTCGTATATTATTATCGTTCCGGTATCATTTGCGATTCGGCTTATCGTCTTTTTCCGCTCTTTTTTATCTCTGGAAATAAATCCCTCAAAGACAAATCTTCCGGTATCCATTCCCGAGACGGTAAGCGCCGTCACAAATGCGGTCGGTCCCGGAACCGCAACTATCGGAATGTTGTTTTCTATGCAAAGCTTTACCAATATCTCCCCGGGATCCGATATCGCAGGCGTACCCGCGTCGGTTATCACCGCAACATTTTTGCCCCCAAGGATTCCGGCAACGAGCTCCGCCCCTTTGTCTCTTTCATTAAATTTATGATAACTTGTCGTCGGTGTATTGATCTCAAAGTGATCCAGAAGAGGCCTGCTGGTCCTTGTATCCTCAGCCGCTATCAGATCGACTTCTTTTAATATCCTTATCGCCCTGAACGACATGTCCTCGAGATTTCCTATCGGAGTGGTCACAAGATATAATGTACCGCTCATTAATTCCTCTCCCTTCTGCCGTATATCCTGAGCACTTCATCCGTATATGACCCGTCCTCCCTGTGCACCACTAAGGTCGGCTCTGTTATCATATACGGCTTTCCGCCCTTTACAGCCTCCACGAGCACAAGATTTGCCGGCTTTTCCCAACTCGGCTGAACAAGCCTCATTCGCTTCGGCTCCAGATGATATTTTTTAAGCAGCTCAAATATCTCCGGAATTCTCGACGGTCTGTGGATCATGCAGAATCTTCCGGAATTTTTCAAAAGATATGATGCCGATTGAATTATCTGTTCCAATGTCACGAGAATCTCATGTCTGGCAATAGACACGCTCTCATTTTCATTTGCCTTTCCGGCATTTCCTCCCGAATATGGAGGATTGCATGTGATAAGTGAAAAAGAAGCGTTTTCAAAATACGCTGCTGCCTCTTTAATATCCCCCTGTATCACCGAAATGCGTTCCTGAAGCCCGTTATACTCAACATTTCTTCGTGCAAGAGACGCCATGACATCCTGAATTTCCAGCGCGTAAATAAAATTCGTCTCGCTGCAGGTGCTCATGATAAGGGGAATAACTCCGCTTCCCGTTCCCATATCCAGCACCCTGTCGTTCTTTCGTATCACAGGAAAATGGGCAAGCAGAACGGCATCGATCCCGAAGCAGAACAAATCCGGATCCTGTATGAGATACAATCCGTTCTGAAGATCGTCCAGTCTTTCACCTTCTTTAAGCATCCTTTGTCACTGCATCCCCCGTTTTCTTTGGATGGTGCCTTCTGCGGCGCCTGCGCGCATTTTCTGATTTTCCGACACGCTCCGCATTATTATTTTCCTTGTTCTCGCGGCCGGAGTTTTCTGCTCTGCCTTCAGCCCTGCTCTCACTTTTGCTCTCTGCTCTGCCCTCAGACCTGCTTTCATTTCTGTTCTCGGCTATGCCGTCAGTTCTGCTTTCAGATCTGTTTCTGCGTCTTCTGCGTCCGCCTTTCACCTGTTCATTCGGCTTTTCGGAACCTGAGCCGCCGACAGCTCCCGCATTCTTACGTTCTTTTTCCTCTGCGCCATTCTTCCCTGCATTTTCATTCGATGCCTTGGCATGATTGCGCCTTCTGCTCCTGTTTCTTCTCGAACGTTTCTGCGATTTTTCGGCTGCACTTTCAGCATTATAATCAGACTCGGTTTCTGCCTCCGGATTTTCCTGTACCCTTTCATCGGAAGATACCGGTTCTTCGGAAGAAGCTTCATGCGCTTCTTCAATGTTATCTTCATTTGATACGGGAACTTCCGTTTCTGCTTCGTCCTCCTCACCGTAATACGCCGAAAGGTCATACATTGCCATATACTCTTCGGCGCTCTCCGTCTCAGACTCTTCCTCCTGAATTCCTCTGTAACCTCCGAATTCACTTCCGATGACAGGCTCTTTTTTTATAGACTCCTCAGCAAGCCGGTTTCCCTCGCTCTCCGCATGCTCTTCAGTTTTTCTTCTTCTCTTGAATTTCAGTTCGGATACCGGATAATCTATCAGTTCTTTTTCGTCCTCATCCACATCCACAAGCACAGTAACCTTCTGCCTGAGAATATCCACACTCTGTACATCGGCCAAAATACCGTCAGGCGTGGTGACCTTTTCTCCCTTTTTCGGAAGGCAGCTGTTGAGATACTCGTAAGTCTCCTGCTCATTTTTCAGGCAACACATAAGACGTCCGCAGGTTCCGGAAATCTTGCTCTGATTCAGGGACAATCCCTGATCCTTTGCCATTCTGATAGATACAGGCATGAAATCATGAAGATATGTCGAGCAGCACAAGCGTCTTCCGCAGACTCCGATCCCTCCCAGGAGCTTTGTCTCATCACGAACCCCCACCTGCCTGAGCTCGATCCTCGTTTTAAATACTGCTGCCAGATCCTTCACCAGCTCTCTGAAATCGATCCTGCCGTCTGCCGTAAAATAAAAGAGCACTTTACTTCTGTCAAATGTATATTCACAATTGATCAGCTTCATTTCAAGCTCATGCTTAATGATCAGATCCTTACATATCTTAAATGCTTCCGCCTCTTTTTGGCGGTTTTCATCCTCAATTGCGGCATCTCCCTCCACGGCTGTTCTGATGACCGGTTTGAGCGGCTGTTTAAGATTTTCCTCATCTATTTCCCTTGGTGCGAGCATTACCATGCCGTATTCCATGCCGCGTGCCGTTTCTACTATTACATTGTCGCCATAATGAAGATCAAACTCACCCGGATCAAAGTAATACACCTTTCCGGATGTTCTGAATTTTATTCCTACTATTGTTGCCATTAAATATTACTGTGATTCGAAAAACGAATCCTCCTTTCAGATCAGGATATTGCCGGTAATCTCAATTCTCTTTTATTGTGATAAAGAGCAGCTGAAGCGTAAGCTCCGTGCTCACATTTGCCTTTATCCTCTTCCGGGCATTTTCTATTGCGTCAAAAATATTTGTCAGGTTCTCGTAACCTCTGTTTTTTCCGGCACTTCTCACTTCCTCGCGGTACTGTCTAAATATCAGCTCATTCGAGTCCATTGTCGCCTTGTACATCAGTACATCCCTGAACCACATATCGTAAATGTCAAGCTGCTCGGCAATATTTGCTTTGTCCTTTGCAATCCTTGCCGACTCCGCCACGCATTCCTCCAAAGTCATTTCATCGATACGGGAAATAAATTCCACCGATATTCTGATTTTCTCTCCGAAATCATCGGACAGAGCCACAGACTTTGCCTTGCCTATATTTCCCCGGGAAAATGCCGTGATTACTCCCGCTTCATCCCGGCTTATCTGCAATTCGCCAACAAGATAATTTTTAATATCCTCCTCCCGGATCTCTCCAAACGAAAGAGTCACGCATCTTGATGAGATCGTGGGAAGCATTGCCTCTTTGTTTGACGCGATCAGTATTATCACGATATATTCAGGCGGCTCTTCAATCGTCTTTAAAAGAGCATTCTGCGCCTGGACATTCATTTTATCCGCATCTTCTATAATATATATCTTGTACTTTCCCTCATAGGGCTTTATTACGGAGCTCTCTACTACCTGTTCACGGATCTCGTCAACGGTAATTACATTCGGCTTTTCATGTGTCACCATAATGATATCCGGATGACTGTATCTAAAAGCTTTTATGCAGGAAGGACAATGCTGGCATGGCTCCGGCTCCTTATTTTCCGGGCTTAAGGCCGAATTATTCTCACATTCCAAAGCTGCGGCAAATACCGAGGCCATCAGCTTCCTGCCGCTTCCTTTCTCCCCTGCAAAAATATATGCATGGGAAACCTTATCGTTTGCAATTGAATTCTGAAGATTTTTTATTATTTCCTTATGGCCGATAAATTCCTTAAAGCTTCTAATATCCATAAATCCTCCCTTCAATTCTCAGATCTCTCCGCAAATAAAATGCTCCACCTCTTTCAGGCAATCTTCAACCTTTCCGTCATTTGAAAATACTCTGGTTATGCCGGCCGCAGCGATTTTTTCATCCGAGAAATCCTCCGAATCCGCGATAAACCTTCGGCACATTTCCTTATAATTGGGGCACTGCTGCCCGGCCTCCCTTTTCATGGCACGTTTTAGGCGCTTCTCATCGGATACCTCTATGTATATCGGAACGATAGTTCCGTCCTTATAATATTCCCTGAGTCTGACAAATGATTCAAGAGTTCCTATGCCGATGTAGTTCTGCGAATTTCCGTCATCTCCGACTGTTCCGTCATCCAGAGTACAGTAACTCCATATTCCGCAGACTGTATGATAATCCCTCCGCTCGATGATCTTTCCTTCCTTCTGCTTAAGCTCAAGAAAATCGGAAGTGACAAAATGATACTGCTCACCGTCCTTTTCATTTTCACGAATTGGGCGGGTAGTGTAAAGCACCAGCGGTTTGAGCAGATGGCTTAAGGGCGCTTTTTTTCTGTGCTTATCTTTTCCGGTGATCATTTTATAAATTTTATCCTTCCCGGAAGCACTCTTTCCCATTATGTAGAATATCTTACTCATTTCCTAATCTCCCGCTCATGAAAACAAAACAAGCGCATAATAACATTATCATAAAATTATACGATGCGCCGCCAATAAAAACAAGGGCGGCTCCGCACGGGAACACGCCTTTATTTAAAAAAATATAAAAATCCGGTGACAAATCAAACCTTAAAACGATATCCCACTCCCCAGATCGTCTCAATATACTGAGGATTGGCTGTATCAAATTCTATCTTCTCTCTTATCTTCTTAATATGCACAGTCACAGTCGCAATATCTCCGAAGGACTCCATATTCCAGATCTGCCTGAAGAGCTCCTCTTTTGAAAAAACATGGTTCGGGTTTGACGCCAGGAATGTCAGCAGATCAAACTCCTTCATTGTGAACGTGGTCTCCTCTCCGTTCACCCAGACGCGCCTTGCGGTCTTATCGATCTTAACTCCTCTGATCTCAATTATCTCGTTTTTCTGAACATTGGATCCCACAAGACGTTCATAGCGTGCCAGGTGCGCCTTCACCCTTGCCACCATCTCCGACGGGGAGAACGGTTTGGTCATGTAATCGTCCGCTCCCATTCCCAGTCCTCTGATCTTATCAATATCATCTTTTTTGGCAGAAATCATCATTATCGGCGTGTCTTTTCTTGATCTTATTTCCTTGCAGATCTCGAAACCGTCTATTCCGGGAAGCATAAGATCCAGGATTATTAAATCATAATCATTGGCAATAGCCGCTGCCAGACCTCCGGTTCCGTCCGTCTCCATTGCCACCTCAAAGCCCGCAAGCTCCAGATAATCCTTTTCGAGCTCCGCAAGGGATACTTCATCTTCAATAATAAGAATTTTACTCATTTTTGGTCTCCTCATATTTTCTGAATTCCAGATACATGGTCGTCTCAGAACCTTCAACACTTGACACCCACGCTCTGCCTCCGTGATCTTCCATGATCTTCTTTACGATTGACAAGCCGATTCCCGACCCGCCCTGAGACGAGCTGCGGGAAGCATCTCCCCTGTAAAAACGGTTGAATACATTTGATATATCCTGCTTGGAAATGCCTCTTCCGTTGTCCTTTACCTCTACAACGATAAAATCATCCTTATCCTTTACCTTCATATCTATCCTTGGGCTGGGCTTGTCCATGTATTTTACGGAATTTCCGATGATATTATTCATTACACGGAGGATCTGCTCATTATCCGCTATTATAATGGTATCCGGATCGACATCATTTTCATAAGTAAAGCCGATATTTTTTCCGTCCAGATCAAGCTTAATATCCGAGCTCATCTCGTCAAAGAAAAATCTCACCCTGGTCTTGGTAAAGGTGTAAGGCATTCTGTTTGTATCGATTTTTGAGTAGATCGTTAGCTCATTGATTAGGCGGTCCATCTCATTGGCCTTATTGTAGATGGTTTTAAGATACTTCTCCATTTTTTCGGGAGAATCCGCCACACCGTCCATTATTCCCTCAACATAGCCCTTGATGGAAGCGATAGGCGTCCTCAGATCGTGGGAAATATTTGAGATGAGCACCTTGCTCTCCTTGTCATACACGATCTTTGCCTCATTGGCTTCCTTGAGGCGGACCCTCATCTCCTCGAAGTCATTGCAAAGCTCCCGGACCTCCTTCGGTCCCTCCTTCTTTATCTCGAAGTCAAGATTGCCGTCCCGGATGCGCTTGGAAGCCTTTGCCATATGCTGTATCGGCGCCATCACACTCTGATAGAGCCACAGGCTCATTACTATTGCCGTGAGGGCAAGGATAATGATCATAAAAATGGCAATGCTTTTAAAAAGATCCAATATTTCAACGGGAATGTTCGTAAATGTCACTCCGAGCACCTTGTTACCGTCTCCGATAAGATAAAGTCCCGAAAGAAGAACGGACATCATCACAATAGGCAGCAAAATAATAAGAAAAAATGCAATAAAAAGCTGTGTCTTGAATTTCATACCGACTCCACCTGCAAACATAGGATATATGGAAATTATAGCATATTTGCACTTCCCGTGGTATACTGGTGTCCAAAAGGTGCCAGGTACAAAATTTACAAAAAAGAGGACATTACAAAATGAACGCAAAAGAAAAGATCAAATGGGGATTTATGGGAGCCGGCCGCATCTGCGGATGGATGGCAGAAGCAATGAGTGTGATAGAAGATGCCGAGAAATATGTCATCGCATCCAGAACTCTCGAAAAAGCACAGGCCTTCGCGGCAAAGCACGGTTTTACAAAGGCATACGGCTCATATGAAGAGATGCTTTCCGATCCCGAGGTTGATATTGTTTACATAGGAACTCCTGTAAGCGAGCACTTCAAGCATATCAAAATGTGTCTTGAAGCCGGAAAAAATGTTCTCTGCGAAAAATCTCTTACGCTCAGCGGAGCCGAAGCCCGTGAAGCGGTAAAGATGGCCAGAGAGAAAAATCTTTTTCTCATGGAAGCAATGTGGATGAAATGCCAGCCGGCATACAGAAAAGTCAAGGAATGGATCGCAAACGGATTGATGGGTGAGATCCAGGCCGTAGATGTGAGATTCTATACCGCAGCCGGCAAGGGACACCGCCTCTATGACAAGAGCATTGCCGGAGGAGCCCTTCTGGATCTCGGAGTATACCCAATCACATACGCATGTGACATGCTCGGTTATCATCCCGAACAGATAATCAGCAATTCCGTTATCGGACAGACCGGCGTCGACTATTTCGATTCTATTGTCATGACATATCCGGGCGGGAAAACAGCTCACTGCTCAACCGGACTGGGTTCCGAAAAAATGGTCTCGGTATTCCTTCTGGGGTCAAAAGGCAGGGTTACAATATCAAAGGAATTCTTCTTCCAGGCTCAGAGCGTAGAGCTCCTGGATTTCGACAGCAATGTTATCGATTCCTTCTCCGAGCCTTTCATGAAAAACGGCTATGAATACGAGGCAATAGAGGCGATGAAATGTCTCCGCGAAGGAAAAATCGAAAGTGATCTTATCAAGCTTGACGACACTGTCGCCGTTATGGAGATTCTGGACAAAATTGCCGAAAGCTGATGCAAAGAACTATCAGGGGATCATGTGAGTGGCTTCATTCCCATGATCCCCATCTGCATATAACTTCTCCAGAAAACATATACATTGACAAATCCCGTCTTTTTCAACAGTTCAACATGCTCTTCAACGGTTATCGGGAAATAATAAACCCCGCATCTGGCTCTGTGGATCCGGGCTTCGTCTTCCGGTTTTCCTGATTTTATCTGAAAATCCTGCCATCTTGAAAGCTCGGTTTCCCTCAGGAAATCATTTTCGGGCACAATATTTTCAAAGGCAATAAATATTCCGCCGCCCTTCAGAGCAGTGAATACTTTTTTAACGGCACGCTTCCTTTCATCGGGCCTCATCAAGTGATGGGATTCGATAGCCGTCACCTCGTCAAATTCATTCTCATATTCAATAGACGCACTTGTTCCTTTTTCATATTCTACTTTCGCCACGTCTTTTTTCCGGGCCTCCTCAAGCATTTCTTCCGAAGGATCCAGCGCTACTATGTCTATTTCAGGGAAATGCTCACGCAGCTTTTTCTCAAAAAGCCCCGTTCCGCATCCAAGATCCAGCAAGCGGCCATCGGGATTTCCGTAGTGAGCAATAAGACTTGCGGCCTGTTCATAGAAATCGTATGCATACGGCACAGTCTTTTTAATGTAGCTGTCATAAACATCCGGGCAATACGGCCTTTCCGTCACACGTTTTACTTCCATTTCCTACTCCTGCAAAGTCTGGGTAAATAATCAGGCTGGTTATTTCATGTCAACGATCCACCACTTCAATAACGACATCATACACTTCTTTTGCAGCGGCAACCTTATAAGCATGCCTTGTCGGCTGCCGGGGGATCGTCACGAAATAAGACTCCGTCCTCTCTTCAGTTGACACGGCAAAATATACTTCTCCGGGCACGGAGTATTCCTCATTCCGGGGATCGGTATTGCCGAAGGTTCCTGTCACTCCGATGCCGATATCCGCATTATATGCATTGCGGCAGGCCTGCGCCATCGCACAGGCACATTCCCTTGAATATGCGGAATACTTCACGAGAACATCCTCCGGCACGCCCTGCATTGCCTTCGCCTCATTGCTGTATGTGACAAACGCACCCTTCAATATTTCCGAAGAACCCTCGGTATCGGTCAATAGTGAAGCGATCTGTCCCGCGGTTGCGCTCTCCATTGTCGTAACGGTAAGATTCTTTCTTATCAGACGCTTTGTTAATTTTTCGTAATCCTTCCTCACGGAAGCTTCATCGTATCTCATATTCATCATCAGTCCGGCCACATTTCCACATCGACAACCTCAAAGCGGTATTTTTGCTTAGCATTCGGGTATTTTTTCCGGTCCACCTCGCTGCAGAACATGTCGAACGGTCTTGCGCAGGTCTTGTACGGCGGATAAAGAGCCTGATATATCACCAGCTTTTCTCCGTTTTCCGTGTGTGCGGCAAAAGCGATTATCCTGTATAAATACACAGCGCCTTCGGGGTTTACATTTTCTCTCTTAAAATGTCTTACAATATCTCCTGTTTTAAATCTGCATTCACTCATTTTCTCTCCTAAAGGGACAGAGCATGAACAATTGGTGCCAGGCACTTTCCTACTCTGTGCCTGGCACCTTTGTGCCTGAGCCTGTCCCCGTCATAAACTAATTCCAATGTAAAAAACGGTCCCGGTTCTTTTATCTTTTCGAGAAATACCCTGTCGCCCTCCCAAAGATTCAGGGAATAAATGTCTTCTTTTCCGACCCAGACCAGTTCTCCCTCGTCGCACTCGGTAAGCTCTCCCGTAAAACCTTTTGCGGTAAACAGATGCATGTATTCGGCACATGAGTTTATCTGGTAAAATGAGATAATTCCCCGGTATTCGTATTCCGTGAGCGTCAGCCCTGTCTCTTCCCGCACCTCTCTTTTCAGGCATTCCTCAACAGTTTCGCCTTCCTCCAGCTTCCCGCCTATGCCGATCCATTTATCTTTATTGATATCATTTTCTTTTTTATTCCGGTGAAGCATCAGATATTTCCCGTCTTTTTCTATATAGCACAGAGTTGTATCGATCATTTTCATAAGCATCCCTCCGTAAATTCCGTCACAGCGCTTTTTTCGGACATACTCTCACACATTCCATACACAGAATGCACTCTGTCCCGTTTTTTCTCCTCCGGGAATTATCCGTAACATCCACACCCATAGGGCATACCTTTCTGCATTTTCCGCAGGAAATACATTTTTCCTTATCGCACTTTATTCGTATCAGTGCAAAATAGCTCATCGGCTTTAGAAATACGGTTACCGGACATGCATATTTGCAAAATGCCCGGTTGTCCTTCAAAACGATTGCCATACATATGCCCGCCGCATAGTACACAATATTTCCTATAAGAAATGCGGCGAACATTATCCTCTCAATATTTCCGACATGCGCCAGAAACAATCCCGCCACAAAAACAACAGATGCCAGAAATACCGCATATCTTATCAGCCCGAGCTTTTTTCTAACCGGCTTTTCCGGCGTTCTGTAAGGAAGAAGATCCAGCACCATCGCCGTCCAGCAGGCATATCCGCACCAGCCTCTGCCGAATATAAGCGGTCCGAATATCTTAGCCACTGCATAATGAATAGTAGCCGCCTCAAATACTCCCGTAAAAAGATAGTACCAAAAGCCCTCTATCTGCATATTCTCCCTGCAGATAATTCCCAGATATACCAGCATATATAAGCCGACCAGAAGCTGGACGACCCGCCTTGCATTTTTGATCCTGAGATTTAAAAGCAGCAGTCCAAGCGCCAGCGCGCTCCCGATATAACTGAAATTGATAAGGTAAAACAGATTATCCTTTGTTTTCCAGAGCACGACCGCAATCGCCTCAAAGATTATCCAGATAATTGCCGGCCAAATCCATTTACCGCGACGCTCCATTAGAAGAATCCTCCTCAACTATCACAGCCCTCGCATCCACGCTTTCCACCCTAAGCCGCATAATATCCCTGTATTGGCTTGATCCAAAGCACTCATCCAGGGCATTTCCTCTCACCTCAATGAATCCACAGTTCCGGCAAACAGCTATCCGGGGTTTCTCCCCCTTCGCACAAAAATCCCGCACCCGGAAAGAAGCTCATTGGTCTGCCTCTATCCGTTCGGAATTTTTGTATTCATAATTTTTTAAAGACATAATTCCGATAACAATGCATACCAATCCGGCCGCAAAAGCCGCTGCTTCCACAACAAAAATAGATTTGATGACCTGATACTGAAACAGTGCTGCAGGAGCATCCGCAAGGGCATGCAGCAATATTGCCAGAGGATACATCCCAAATGACCTTCTTTTATTCACCGCCGTAAACATTACCATAGACAATCCGATATGGATCATCATTGCCGATATCCTCTCAAACACGGCTATACACGCCGAGCTTACCGGAATAGATTCCGCCGCCGCAATTATCTGAGCATTGACGGTTTCATCCCCGAAACTCACTCCCAGCTGAGCAAGCAGATACATAAAATAGGTAATTCCCAGAAGAATAATAACCTCAATGCCGCCATGCCCGATTCCGTATGCAACCGAACATTCCTTATTCCTATGCTTTTTCAGAAGCACCTTAAATCCAAAAAACCGGCCCGTCTCCTCAAATATTCCGGCGGCGAAGCATGCATACAATGTGAATAATACGGGAGACGAGGTGATCGCATTTGCCACTGCATTGTCACCCGTAAGACAAAAACGATGAAGAATATTTTCCAGGATCATTGCAAAAACGACAAAACAAATAGCTCCGGAAATAAAACACCACAGCTTCTCTCCCGTCTTTAACTTCCATATAACAAGAAGCAAAAGCGGAAATAACACCGAAAACGCCACTCCGATTATTATCGAAATATTAATATCCATGTTCTTTTCCTCCTTTTTTCGAATTCTTTTTACAAAACATTCTCCGAAATACTTCTCCTGTACCTGAAATACATTATTATTGCAATGATCCAGACGCATATGATAGTAAGAAATCCGGTCTCACTGACAAAATACGCCTTGTTGTCTCCCGCCGTAATAACATCAAATATCATCTGATCAAAATTATTATGGGCTGCATGGAGAACCGCCGCCGGCCATACGCTCCCGGTTCTAAGCGAAAGCAATCCGGCAATCATTCCCACCGGAAAAATACATAAAATAAATGCAGGTATCCTGTACCACATCAAAGTCCCGTCCATATAACCGCCGAATATCAAAAGCGGCAGATGCCAGCAGCACCAGAATAGGCCCGTGACCGCCAGTGTCTTAAAAAGGCCGATTTTTTCAAACAGAGCGGGAACCAGGAATCCTCGCCATCCGATCTCCTCCCCGATCGCCGTGATCATATTACTGATGAAGCCCACGACCATAACCGGGAAACAATCCCTGATTATCACCGCTATTCCCACACCGTTATAGGCAAAATTTTCCGGATATATTTTCCAATAAATCATGTAGGGGATCAGCAGATATATAAACGGGACAATAAAAGCCAGAACAATATACCGGAATTTGCATTTCTTAAATCCGGTCTTATACAGCAATACTTTGAAAGAAAACCGTTCCTTTCCGATGATAAAATCCGCACACACCGCTGCTATCGCAGCAAGAGCCGGAATCCACATCAGGAAAAGGATAAGCCGCTCGTCACCTCCTGTGCAATACAGCACTTCCGTAATTCCCGAAAGAATAATCACCGGCACAAAAAAGAATATCATTCCCTTTTTTCCATATATCTTCTCCCTCATGTTACCATTTCTCCCCATGTAAAAAAATGAAATAAATATAAAATCAAACTCAGGTGAGATCACACGGCAGCATATACGGAGGCAAAATGCTCCATATGCTTCC
>JBMNQZ010000007.1:0-49351 GCA_050944395.1 Lachnospiraceae bacterium | reverse complement strand
ACCATGGCCGACAGGATCGCGTATGAAACCGAATTAAGGGATTACATGATCTCAAGGATCGAAAACGAAATCCCTTACTGCAAGATAAACGGCCACAGAGAAAAAAGACTTCCCAACAACATCAATGTATGTTTTAAATTCATTGAGGGAGAGTCAATGCTTATCATGCTTGATATGAAGGGAATTGCCGGCTCGTCGGGAAGTGCCTGCACATCGGGAAGCCTTGATCCTTCCCATGTTCTTCTGGCGATAGGTTTGCCGCATGAGATCGCTCACGGCTCCTTAAGACTCACTCTTTCGGAGGAAATAACAAAAGAGCAGGCAGACTATACCGTGGATTGCCTCAAGGAGATAATAAGCTATCTGAGATCAATGTCACCTTTGTATGAAGACTTTATTAAAAAGCAAGGAGAATAAATGATATGTATTCTGAAAAAGTAATGGACCACTTCCAGCATCCCAGAAATGTTGGTGAAATCGAAAACGCAAGCGGGGTCGGCACAGTCGGCAACGCAAAGTGCGGAGATATTATGAGAATGTATCTCGATATAGACGAAAACGGAATCATCAAAGACTGTAAGTTTAAGACCTTCGGCTGCGGAGCCGCTGTGGCAACCAGCAGTATGGCAACCGAGCTTGTAATAGGAAAGACCATTCAGGAGGCGCTTCAGGTTACGAACAAGGCTGTAATGGAGGCGCTTGACGGACTTCCTCCTGTCAAGGTTCACTGTTCACTTCTCGCAGAAGAGGCTATTCACGCTGCTTTGTGGGATTATGCCGAAAAGAACGGCATCAAGATAGAGGGACTTTCAAAACCGAAGACTGATATCAGCGAAGAAGAACCTGATGAAGATTATTGATAAGTTGTGAAAAATGCATAAAAAATACAATTTTTCTTAAGATTTTTTTTAATTGTATCAATTGAAAATACAACTTTGATTGTGTAATAATAACGATGTTATTTCAATGTCAATTATTTATTTGTAGGAGGACAAAAAATGGCAGTAAAAGTTGCGATTAACGGATTTGGACGTATCGGACGTCTTGCTTTCAGACAGATGTTTGGCGCTGAGGGTTTTGAAGTTGTAGCTATCAACGATCTTACAAGCCCGAAGATGCTTGCACACCTTCTTAAATACGACTCATCACAGGGTAGATATGAGAAGGCTGATGCTGTATTTGCCGGTGAAGATTCTATTACCGTAGACGGAAAAGAAATCAAAATTTACAAATTCATGGATGCTAACGATGCTCCGTGGGGTGAACTTGATGTTGATGTTGTACTTGAGTGCACAGGCTTCTATACATCAAAAGAAAAAGCTCAGGCTCATATCAATGCCGGCGCTAAGAAAGTAGTTATTTCTGCTCCTGCAGGAAATGATCTTCCTACTATCGTATATAACGTTAACCATGACATCCTTACAAAAGAGGATAATATTATTTCAGCTGCTTCATGTACAACAAACTGCCTTGCACCTATGGCAAAAGCTCTTAACGAGTATGCACCGATCCAGGCAGGTATCATGTGCACAATTCACGCTTACACAGGCGATCAGATGACACTTGACGGACCGCAGAGAAAGGGCGACCTCAGACGTTCGCGCGCAGCTGCAGTTAACATCGTTCCTAACAGCACAGGTGCTGCAAAGGCTATCGGCCTTGTTATTCCGGAGCTTAACGGAAAGCTCATCGGAGCTGCTCAGCGTGTTCCGACACCGACAGGTTCAACCACTATCCTTACAGCTGTAGTTAAGGGTTCTGACATTACAGTTGACGGCATCAATGCTGCTATGAAGGCTGCTTCAAATGAGTCTTTCGGATACAATACAGACGAGATCGTTTCATCTGACATCGTTGGCATGAGATACGGCTCACTCTTTGATGCTACTCAGACAATGGTTAACAAAGTTGATGATGACACATATGAAGTTCAGGTTGTTTCATGGTATGACAACGAGAACAGCTACACATCTCAGATGTGCCGTACAATCAAACATTTTGCAACATTACTGTAATTTCTGCATTACAGAGCGAACTCGAAAGGGTCCGGGACTATTGGACCGGCCCTTTTCTTTTATGTAACAGGAAATTTTTATGAAATAAATGTTATATAAGAAATGCTCCGCTAGAGATTAGCACATTTAATGAACAGATAATCAAACAAAAGAAAGATGGAGACTATTTATGCTGAACAAAAAATCTGTAGATGATATTAATGTAAAGGGACTTCGTGTTCTTTGCCGCTGTGATTTCAATGTTCCGATCATCGAAGGTGCTATTACAGACGAAAACAGACTGGTAGCTGCCCTTCCTACAATCAAAAAGCTCATAGCTGACGGAGGAAAAGTAATACTTTGCAGTCACCTCGGAAAAGTAAAAACAGATGAAGATAAAAAGACAAAGACTCTTGCGCCTGTTGCCGTTCGTCTTTCAGAGCTCCTTGGACAGGAAGTAAAATTTGCAGCCGATGCTGAGGTTGTAGGCGAAAATGCACGCAAGGCTGTTGCTGAAATGAAAGACGGAGAAGTTATTCTTCTTGAAAACACACGTTTCCGTCCGGAAGAGACAAAAAACGGAGAGGCTTTTTCAAAAGATCTCGCTTCACTTGCGGATGTTTTTGTCAATGATGCTTTCGGAACGGCACACCGTGCTCATTGCTCAAATGTCGGAGTTACAGAATTTGTCGATACCTGCGTTGTAGGCTATCTTATGCAGAAGGAGATCGATTTCCTCGGCAATGCCGTAAACAATCCCACAAGACCGTTTGTTGCTATTCTGGGTGGTGCAAAGATCGCAGATAAGCTCAATGTTATCAACAACCTTCTCGATAAGTGCGATACACTTATTATCGGAGGCGGAATGTCTTATACATTCAGAGTTGCTCTCGGAGGAAAAGTAGGTAAATCACTCCTTGATGAGTCAAAGATCGACTACTGCAGAGAAATGCTTGAGAAGGCAGAAAAGCTCGGAAAGAAGATCCTTCTTCCTATCGATACCGTTACAATCAAAGAATTCCCGAATCCTATTGATGCTCCGGTTGATACCGAGATATTCGTTGCCGGACAGCTTCCGGATGATTGCGAAGGCGTAGATATCGGACCTAAGACAAGAGAGCTTTTTGCATCGGAAGTTAAAGCAGCTAAGACTGTAGTCTGGAACGGACCTATGGGACTTTTCGAAAATCCGATCCTTGCCGCAGGCACTAAGGCTGTTGCCGAGGCTCTTGCCGAGACAGACGCAACCACTATCATCGGTGGCGGTGATTCCGCAGCTGCCGTAAATCAGCTCGGATACGGTCCGAAGATGACTCATATTTCAACAGGCGGCGGTGCTTCTCTGGAGTTCCTTGAAGGAAAAGAGCTTCCGGGCGTTGCTGCAGCTGATGACAAATAATAAATTTTAATTAAGATTCACGCACTGCATTTTAAAGCCGGATTTTTATCCGGCTTTGAGTGCGTAATACTACTATATTTTTGATAAAAGAAGAGGTAAGGAAAAATGTCCAGAAGAAAAATTGTTGCAGGTAACTGGAAAATGAATATGACACCGAGCGAGGCTGTAAAGCTTGTTGAGACATTAAAGCCGCTTGTTGCAAATGAAGATGTTGACGTGGTATTCTGTGTACCGGCTATCGATATCATTCCGGTAGCTGAAGCAGTAAAGGGAACAAACATTAAGGTTGGCGCTGAGAATATGTATTTTGAGGAGAAGGGAGCATACACAGGAGAGATCTCACCTGCAATGCTTACCGATGCCGGTGTTGAATATGTTGTTCTCGGACATTCTGAGAGAAGAGAATACTTTGCCGAGACAAATGAGACTGTAAACAAAAAAATGCTCAAGGCTTTTGAGCACGGAATCACACCTATCATGTGCTGCGGCGAATCTCTTGAGCAGAGAGAGCAGGGTGTAACGATGGACTTTATCCGTCAGCAGGTAAAAGTCGGATTCCTCAATGTTACAGCTGAACAGGCAGCAAAGGCTGTTATCGCTTATGAGCCTATATGGGCAATCGGAACAGGAAAAACAGCTACATCCGATCAGGCTCAGGAAGTATGCGAAGCTATCCGCCGCACAATAGCCGAGATTTATGACGAGGCAACTGCAGCTGCTATTCGCATTCAGTACGGCGGATCCGTAAAGGGTTCAAACGCTTCCGAGATTTTTGCAAAGAGCGATATCGACGGTGGACTCATCGGCGGCGCTTCACTCACAGAAGACTTTGCAAAAATTGTAAATTACGATAAATAATTAAGAGGTTGTATATGTCTAAAAAACCAACATTATTGATGATTCTCGACGGATACGGAATCTCTGAAAGCGAGTCACACAACGCCGTAAAGATTGCCGAAACACCGTATATGGATAAGCTGATGAAGGAATATCCGTGCGTAAAAGGGTATGCGAGCGGACTTGCCGTAGGACTTCCCGACGGACAGATGGGTAATTCCGAAGTCGGACATATGAATATGGGCGCCGGAAGAGTTATTTATCAGGATCTCACAAAGATAACAAAGGCTATCGAGGACGGTGATTTCTTTGAAAATCCCGCTCTTTTAGCCGCTGTTGAAAATGTAAAGAAAAACGGATCCGCTCTTCACTTTATGGGTCTTCTTTCCGACGGAGGAGTTCACAGTCACAATTCACATCTTTATGCCCTTCTTGAGCTTGCAAAGAAGCACGATATTGAAGAGGTATATGTTCATTGCTTTATGGACGGAAGAGATACTCCGCCGGAATCAGGATTCGATTTTATAAACGAGCTTGAGGGCAAGATCAGGGAGATCGGTGTCGGTAAGATCGCAACTGTCACAGGAAGATATTATGCTATGGACCGTGACAACAGATGGGAGCGTGTTGTGATGGCATACAACGCACTTACAAAGGGCGAAGGCGATTATTTCGAATCTGCTTCCGAGGGTGTAAAAGCATCATATGATAACGGTGTGACCGATGAGTTCATCAAGCCTGTTGTTATCACAAAAGACGGCTGTGCTCTGACAAAGATCCGCGAAAACGATTCTGTTGTGTTCTTCAACTTCAGACCCGACAGAGCCAGGGAGATTACCAGATGCTTCTGTGATGATTCTTTCTCAGGATTTGACCGTGGCGAAAGAGTAAAAACAACCTATGTCTGCTTCACCGATTATGATGTTACGATTGAAAATAAGGAAGTTGCATTCAGAAAAGAGGCTATCGTAAACACATTAGGTGAGTTCCTTGCCGACAATGATTTAAAACAGGTAAGGATCGCCGAGACCGAGAAATATGCACATGTTACATTTTTCTTTAACGGAGGTGTAGAGGAGCCTAATAAAAACGAGGACAGGATCCTTGTAAATTCTCCGAAGGTTGCAACATATGACCTGAAACCGGAGATGAGCGCTTATGAAGTATGCGATAAGGTATGCGAGGCAATATCCGGCGGAAAATATGATGTTATTATCATGAATTTCGCAAACGGAGATATGGTTGGACACACTGGAGTTGAGAAGGCGGCCGTTGCTGCCGTAGAAACACTCGACAAATGTGTTGAAAAGATAATAGAGCTTATAAAGACTGTTAACGGCCAGGCCTTTATCTGCGCTGATCACGGCAACTGCGAGCAGATGGTCGATCCGGAAACAAATGAGGCTTTCACTGCGCATACTACAAATCCGGTTCCGTTCATTCTTGTTAATGCAGATCCGAAGTATACACTCTCGGAAGGGGGCAAGCTTTGCGATATCGCACCTACTCTCATTGAGCTTCTGGGCCTTGAAAAACCGGTTGAGATGACCGGCAGATCTCTGCTTATTGAGAAATAATAAAAAACTGTTGTTATTTGTTTTGGGCTGTGATATACTTTAGCGGTTGATAACGGAGGTAACAAATGTCTGTATTATATACTATTCTGAAAATATTATTTATAATTGTTTGTATAGCTCTTACTGTACTGGTAATATCACAGGAAGGAAAATCTCAGGGCCTTGGTGCAATTGCCGGTGCGGCTGATACCTATTGGGGTCAGAACAAAGGACGATCGATTGAAGGAGCTCTTGTCACTGCGACAAAGATCTGCGCTATTTTGTTTTTTGTCCTTGGTCTTGTTTTAAACCTCAAGGTATTTTGATAAAAATGTTTTTAAGCCCCTGTAGAAACAGGGGCTTTTTGTTGCTTTTTCAGAAAGAGAAGTACTCTTACCATGAATAAAAAATCAAATGATAAAAAAATAAAAAAACCGGCAAAAACCGACAAAAAAATTCCCGAAACAAATGACCTGAAGTTTGAAAAAATAAGCAGACTTATCATTGAGCTCATGTCTTCGGATCTTTATGTACCGATGAAAGCCAAGCAGCTCGCAGCACTTTTAAATCTTGACAAGGATAAAAGGGGACTGCTTCAGAAGGTTCTCGATAATTTGATAGATGAAGGAAAAATTGCCTTCAATAAAAAAGGCGAGTACCGCATAAGAAAGAATAAAGAAAGATTATTGAATAATTCCATCACCGGAGTATTCATGGCAAACCCGAAGGGCTTTGGATTTGTCAGACCCGAAAACGGCACCGACGAGGATATTTTTATTCTCGGCGATGATATCAACGGTGCGATGGACGGTGATATTGTAAAGGTGAGGTTCAAATCAGGCCATTCCAGGGGAGAGCATGACAGAGGGACTGTCATTAAGGTTATATCCAGGGCCAACACTTCCTATGTAGGCAGATACATAAGAAGAAAGGACAAATTCTATGTAACTTCCGACAATCCGAAGATCATTAAATCCCTTGAGATAGATACTAAGAACAGCATCAGATGTGAGACCGGAGATAAGGTTGTAGCTATCATTACAAGATATTCGGAAGGAAACGGACATCCGTTCGGAAGAGTCGTAAAGAAGCTGGGAAATGAGAATGATCCGGGCATAGATATTCTTTCAAAGATTATCTCGTCAAATATTTCCTCTGAATTCCCGCCATCCGTTTTAAGAGAAGCTTCGGACATGCCGGTTTCTGTTGTCGCTTCTAATTATCCGGACAGAAAGGATCTCCGATCCCAAATCTGTGTTACCATAGACGGAGAGGATGCAAAAGATCTGGACGATGCAGTCTCGGTCGAAAAAACTGCAGACGGGTATACTTTGTGGGTGCATATAGCCGATGTTTCTCATTATGTTAAGACAGGATCCGCACTCGACAAAGAAGCTTTTCACCGTGGAACAAGTATCTATCTTCCTGACAGGGTTGTCCCAATGCTTCCCAGGGAGCTGTCCAACGGTATCTGTTCGCTTAACGAGGGCTGCGACAGGCTGGTTCTTACCTGCGAGATGCATTTTGACGATAAAGGAGAAAAGCTGTCATATTCAGTCTATGAAGCGATTATTAATGTTTCGAAAAGAATGAATTACAGTGATGTAAATGCAGTGATCGAAGAAAGTGATGACGCTGCGTGTGTAAAATACGAAAAATATCTTGATCTTATTTCCTGCATGGCGGAGCTTTCGAAAAAAATCCGTGAACTCAGACACAGAAGGGGAGCGATAGATTTTGATTTCCCCGAAGCAAAGCTTATTCTCGACGAAAACGGAGCTGTGACCGATATTAAAATCAGAGAATCAAACAGCGCCACACAGCTGATAGAAGATTTTATGCTCAGTGCAAATGAGTCCATAGCAGCTGAATACTATAACAAAGAAATACCGTTTGTCTACAGGGTTCACGATGTCCCGGATATGGACAGTATAGAAAATATCATTGCAATTCTTCATGACAACGGTATTAAAAATGTTAAGTCCGGTCACAGGATCTCAGCCTCTGAGATAAATGATATCCTTGAGATCATTGAAGGTCATCCTGCGGAAAATATGATAAAGCGTCTTCTTTTGCGAGCGATGCCCCAGGCGAAATATTCAACGGAGAACACCGGCCATTTTGCACTTTGTGCCGATGATTACTGTCACTTTACTTCACCGATAAGAAGGTATCCCGATCTTATGATACATCGGATAATAAAGTGCTGTATTCACGGCAAAAGTCCTTATGCGGCTGTCGGTAATTATCACGAAAGCCTTGAAAATGTTGCTCACATGTGCTCATTAAATGAGAGAAGTGCCGACGCACTGGAGAGAGAAGTAGATGACATGAAAAAAGCCGAATATGCCCTTACCATTAAAGGAATGATATTTGAAGGTGTTGTATCCGGAGTAACTTCATGGGGTTTTTATGTCGAATTGCCCTCCACGATCGAAGGTCTTGTTTCCAATGCTTCTCTTCATGACGACTATTATGATTTTGACGATAAGAAGAAGCAGCTTGTGGGCAGAAAACACGGCAAAGTAATAAGGATGGGTGACAAAGTCAGGGTAAAGGTCAAGGATGCCCATAAAGAGGACGGAACTATTGACTTTAAGTTTAAAGATTTTGCGGATTGATTATTATGTCAGATTCCATTAAAGTAATTTCAAACAATAAAAAAGCATACCATGATTATTTTGTAATCGATAAAATAGAAGCAGGTATCTCCCTTAAAGGCACAGAGGTAAAATCAATAAGAATGGGACACTGCTCAGTCAAGGAAGCTTATATAAGCATACGAAGAGGGGAAGCTTTTATTTGCGGTATGCATATAAGCCCTTATGAAAAGGGCAATATTTTCAACAGAGATCCGCTGAGAGAAAGAAAGCTTCTCATGCACGCAAGCGAGATCAGAAAGCTTGAGCAGAAGATAAAGGAAAAAGGCTTTACACTCGTTCCTCTGCAGGTATATCTTAAAGACAATCTTGTAAAGGTGACAGTGGGACTTGTCAAGGGCAAGAAGCTCTACGATAAGAGAGAAGATATCGCGAGAAAGGATATGATGCGCGAATCAGCCAGAGAACTTAAAAACAGCATGTATTAAAAAATTTTTTTCTATGAAAAAATTCACTTTTAAAACACATATTTAGGTTTATAATAACAATAGTAGTCATGGGCTTGTACCGGTTTCGACGGGGATTTTGAAGTCAAGGCAGCCATCTGTGGTCCGGACCACACTAAAACCGGAACATAAATATAAACGCTAACAACAATAGATTAGCTGCAGCCTAATCGCTGCTGTCCGTCCTTTTGCACCTGCACTTAAGGTAAACGGGCATCATGATTGCAGGAAACGATGTCGGCAAAGCTTTGAGCCGCCAGGCGTATTATGAAGCTACTGATGTTACAAGGATGTTATTCTCCGTGTAATTGAGGGAACGTAAATGAATAACTGTGATGGGAGATACTTTGATGAATAGATTTTCGGACGCGGGTTCGACTCCCGCCAGGTCCACTTATAATTTCTTTGGCGAGGTATAGCGATGGGAAAGACTATTCTTGTTGTTGATGACGAAAGCAGGATCAGAAAGCTTGTAAAAGACTTTTTGACAAGAGACGGTTACACTGTCATCGAGGCGTCGGATGGCGAAGAAGCACTGGATATTTTTTACAGAAACAAGGATATTGATCTGATTCTTTTGGATGTTATGATGCCGAAAATAAACGGCTGGGATGTGTGCAAAGAAATAAGACAGTCCTCGAAGGTTCCGATCATAATGCTTACCGCAAGGGGCGACGAAAGAGACGAACTTCAAGGCTTCGGCGTCGGAGTTGACGATTATATCTCAAAACCGTTCTCGCCAAAGATACTTGTTGCCAGGATTACCAGTATTTTAAAAAGGACCTCCGACTCGGAGGAGATAATCTCCATTTCCGGAATTACTCTTGATAAGGTCGCGCATTCCGCAACTATCGACGGTGAAGAGATATATCTTTCCTTTAAAGAGTTCGAGCTTTTGAACTTTTTCCTGGAAAATCCGGGAGTTGCCCTTTCAAGAGACAAGATTCTGAATGCAGTCTGGGATTATGATTATTTCGGTGATGCCCGGACTATCGATACACATGTGAAAAAGCTCAGGAACAAAATGGGTAAAAAGGGAGATCTCATAAAAACTATTTGGGGAATGGGTTACAAATTTGACCCTCAGGAAAAAGAATGAAACATTCCATACGAAAAGATTTTCTTGTCATCATAATAGGTATTATTGCTTTAGCACTCTTTGTAATAGGAGTGCTAAATTATTTTTGGCTTGATGATTTTTACGAAAACAATAAAATTAAGACAATAAAATCGGTATACCGGCAGCTTAATTACTCTGAGCTTGATTACGGAGATTCTTCCACGGAATCTTCACTTTCTCAGATGTCAAGTAAATATAATATCCAGCTTCTGGTATGTGATAATGATTTTACCGTTATTTATTCAAGTGCTTTTGACAGGGAGGAATTCGGTTCCCGTCTCTTTGGATACTATACCGGAATTTATCGTGATAACGTTGATGTTATCGAACAGAACGATTCATATACACTTCAGAAAACTTACGAGCGGTTCCATAACCTCAATTATCTCGAGATATGGGGACGCATCAGTGACGGAAATTATCTTATTATCAGAATGCCGCTGGAGAGCATTGCAAACAGTGTTAAGATCTCCAACAGATTTTTCTACATTGTCGGAGGAATAGTAGTCATTCTGACGTTTTTCATTGTTCTGTATATTTCCGACAAATTCACCGCACCTATAAGGCGGCTGACCGAGATTTCGGAGAGAATGGCTGGCCTGGATTTTGATGCACACTATGAGAGCAGCCGGTTCAAAAATGAGATAGACATTGTTGGAGAGCAGTTTAACAAAATGTCGAATACCCTTGAACAAACACTCTCCGAGCTGAAGTCGGCCAATATAAAGCTTCGCTCCGATGTAGAGGAGAAGGAAAGAATCGACAATATGCGTCGTGAATTCATTCATAATGTATCCCATGAGCTCAAAACGCCTATTGCAATTATTCAGGGATATGCGGAGGGACTTAAGGACGGAATCGCGGACGACGAGGAAAATCGCGACTATTACTGCGATACAATAATCGATGAAGCCAATAAAATGAACCATCTCGTCCGCCAGCTTCTGGACCTCAATGACCTTGAATCCGGTGCGGATATGGTGAGCATTTCAAGATTTAACATCAGCAGTCTTATTGACAACATAATTAAAAACATGTCTATTCTCATCGAGCAAAAAGGGGCGGACATTTCTACATCTATCCATCCGGATCTTTATGTATGGGGCGATGAATTCAAGATAGAACAGGTTTTTACAAATTATCTCAATAATGCACTGAATCATGTTGAATTCGAAAAGAAGATCGAAGTCAAGACCGAAATCATCGGAAAGAAGGTCAGAGTTACAGTTTTCAATACAGGGTGTCCGATACCGGATTATGCCATCGACCATATCTGGGAGAAGTTTTATAAAGCCGACAAGGCCAGGACCAGACAGTACGGCGGTTCCGGTATAGGATTATCCATAGTTAAAATTATAATGGAGAACCACAAACAGAAATACGGCTGTTTAAACTACGATAACGGCGTTGCCTTCTATTTCGAACTGGAATTGTCAAAAATTTGTAATTGACGGAACATTTGTGTTATAATTCAACTCGCTTATCAAAAAATACGTGCGGAGGAAAATATGGCGGCACTTTCCGGGTTATGGTATGAAAAGCTAAAGGATGAGTTTTCAAAACCCTACTATAAATCTTTATACAAAACTGTATTGGACGAATATAAAAATAATACGGTATTTCCCCGGTCCTCTGAGATATTCAGTGCCTTTGATCATACTCCGCTTGAAAAAGTAAAAGTGGTTATTCTTGGTCAGGATCCTTATCACGAGCCGGGACAGGCACACGGTCTGTGTTTTTCGGTAAAAGAGGGAGTTCAGATTCCTCCATCCCTTCAGAATATTTACCGGGAGCTTCACGATGATCTGGGATGCTATATCCCCAACAACGGAAATCTGACAAAATGGGCAGATCAGGGGGTTCTTCTTCTAAATACGGTACTGACGGTGAGAGCCCATCAGGCAAATTCCCACAAAAATATAGGCTGGCTGGAATTTACGGATGCCGCCATAAAGGCAGCTGCATCCTGTGACAGACCCATTGCTTTTATCCTTTGGGGAGCTCCTGCCAGGGGAAAAGAAGTCTTTATCACAAATCCCAGCCATCTGGTCATTAAATCAGCCCATCCAAGTCCGCTTTCTGCGTACAGAGGATTTTTCGGCAGCAGACCTTTCTCACAGGTCAATGATTATCTGGTTAAGAACTCACTTGCTCCGATAGACTGGCAGATAGAGAATATCTGATGAATATAAACCGAAAAAAGTCAAGTAACGAGGTTGTAATGTCAAAAAAAAATAACAGTGTAATTAGGCAGGCATCGTTTCTGATGGCTGCTACAATGATATGCCGTGTTATAGGTATCCTGTACAGAAGCCCTCTTCACAATGTAATGGGAAATGTCGGTGACGGATACTATACATACGCATATGAGTGGTACAATATACTTCTTCTGATCTCATCCTACAGCATTCCCATGGCTATCTCCAAGGTTATGTCCGAAAGGCTGGCTCTGGGACAGTACAAAAATGCATCCAGGGTTTTTAAAGCAGCTTTTCTTTATGTCATAGTCGTGGGACTCATCAGCGCACTTGCGGCCTATATCCTTGCGCCTGTCATGCTTAAGGGAACGGAAGGTGCGGTTCCGGCTCTGAGAGTTCTTGCTCCGACTATCTTTTTTTCGGGAATACTCGGGGTTCTCAGGGGTTATTTCCAGGCAAGAAATTCTATGAAACAGACTGCGGTATCGCAGATAGCTGAACAGATAGTAAATGCGTTTATCTCTGTTTTTGCCGCATACGCATTCACCCGTCCGTTTATTTCAGATGCCGAAAACACTGCGGTATACGGAGCTGCCGGCGGAACTCTGGGTACAGGCGCCGGAGTGATCACCGGCCTTATTGTCATGCTTCTTTTCTTTATTGCTGACAGAAATAACAGAAAAGATAATTTAAGGCATGACGTTTCCGGTGTCGACGAATCCTATAAGGATATCTTTAAAGTGATTATCATGATGGTCACACCGGTCATCATCGCTACATTCATTTACAACATTGTCTCTGTATTCGACCAGAGGATATATACGGCAGTCGGTCTCGCTATCGGAACGGAATCAGAAATACTTACATCGAATTACGGTATTTTCGGGTATCAATATAAGCCCATAATAAATATTCCTATAGCTCTTGCCTCTGCGACATCAACGGCGCTTATACCGGCGGTGGCGTCACTGTATGCCAAAAAAGAGACAAAAGGGGTAGTGGAAAAAATCGATGAATCTGTAAATTTCACAATGTTTCTTGCAATCCCGTCAGCCTTCGGCCTGTGTGTACTATCTTATCCGGTAATACGCATTCTTTACCCCAGTGCAGACATTTCATCTGCGGCAATCATGCTTTCCGTAGGAGCACTCTCGGTTATTTTTTACTGTCTTTCGACAGTTACAAACGGGGTTCTTCAGGGTCTGGGACATCCTTCCGTGCCTGTCAGGAACTCACTTTTTGCCATGATAGTAAACGCAGCGGTCCTTGTTATCTTTATGTATCTGGGATTCGGAATTTATTCCATGCTCCTTGCGCATATCATTTATGCCATAGCTGTTTCCGTCTTCAATAATCTTTCCATAAGAAAACGGATATCGTACAGGGTGAATATCAAGCCGTTAAAACTACACTTTTTATCATCAGTTATCATGGCGGCGGCAGTAGGAGCTGTTTACTGGATTCCGGCATTATTATTGAAAGAATTCTTCTCAAGGTATATAAATAATGCTATACTGACATGTATTGCTGTAATAATAGGAATATTGGTTTACATAATTACTTTCGCAGCTCTTTCCGGAAAATCGGACGATGAATTGCGAAGATTCCCTATGGGAACAAAAATGCTGAAAATACTGAGAATTTTGCATATTAGAAAATAATTTTCTATGGTTTTACGAAAGGATGTGTTTTGTTTGAGTGAGAAAAAATTAATGCTTGGCAATGAGGCAATCGCACGCGGAGCTTTTGAAGCCGGTGTCGTAGTTTCTTCTGCTTATCCCGGAACTCCGAGTACAGAAATCAGTGAACAGCTGGTCAAATTCGGTTCAGATCTCTACTGTGAGTGGGCACCTAATGAAAAGGTTGCGGTTGAGGTTGCATACGGTGCGTCCATAAGCGGAGTCCGCTCACTTGCGTCGATGAAAATGGTTGGCTTCAATGTTGCCGCAGACCCGGTTTATTCCGCTTCATATTCCGGCGTAAACGGCGGTATGGTAATCGTTGTGGCAGACGACCCGGGAATATACAGCTCCCAGAACGAACAGGATACAAGAACAGTATGCAGGGCAGCTCAGCTTCCGTGCCTTGAGCCCAGTGATTCTTCGGAGGCTAAGGAATTCACAAAGCTTGCATACGAGATGAGTGAAAAATATGATACTATCTTCGTTCTGCGTACTACCACCAGACTTGCACATTCACAGTGTCTTGTTGAGCTCGGTGAAAGAAAGAACGTTGAACCTGTTCCGTATGAAAAACAGATCGGCAAGTATGTTCTTATGCCGGCAAATGCGATCAGGAGACATCTTGCAGTTGAAGAGCGTATGCAGAAGCTTTCACAGGATGCAGACAGCCTTGAGATCAATAAAATAGAACTAAATGATACCTCTATCGGATTCATCACAAGCGGTATCCCGTATACATATATAAAAGAAGCCATGCCCGATGCTTCTGTACTGAAGCTTGGAATGGTAAATCCGCTGCCGGAAAAGCTTATCAGAGAATTTGCTTCAAAGGTTGACAGACTTGTTATCTTTGAAGAGCTTGAACCGGTCATCGAGGAGCAGGTCAAAGCTATGGGAATTGCCTGTGAGGGAAAGAATCTTTTTGAAAGACACGGCGAATATTCGGCAAATCTTATAAGAAAGACCTTCCTTGGACAGAACATTGAATTTAAAGCCGAGCAGGCTCCGGGAAGACCTCCGATCCTGTGCGCCGGATGTCCTCACAGAAGTACATTTACCGCAATAAAGGATCTTAAGCTTCACTGCGCAGGAGATATCGGCTGCTATACTTTGGGAGCGGTTGCGCCGCTTTCCGTAATTGAAACCACCATCTGCATGGGATCCTCAATCTCGACGCTTCACGGAATGGGAAAAGGAAGGGGAGCTGAATTCCTCAAGGATTGGGTATGTGTGATCGGTGACTCCACATTTATGCACACCGGCATCAATTCGCTGATGAATATGGTTTATAACCGCTCTACCGGAACGGTTATTATTCTCGACAACAGTACCACAGCCATGACAGGCCATCAGGACCACTCCGGAACCGGCAGGACACTTCTGGAGGAAAATGTTAATCCGATCGATATCGTTAAGCTTGTCAAAGCTATCGGAATAGAGGACGTATTCGTTGTCGATGCATATGACCTCAAGGCATTAAAGGAAGTAATCAGCCGTGAAGTCGCAAGCGAGCACATTTCTGTAATCATAGCCAAGGCTCCGTGCGCGCTTTTAAAGACAAATAAAGTGACAAAGAAATGCGTGGCAGTGCCGGATAAGTGCAGAAAGTGCGGCAAATGCCGCAAGCCGGGATGTCCCGCAGTCATTAAAAATGATGACGGATCTATAAGAATAGACGAGACATCATGCAACGGATGTACTTTATGTAAACAGCTTTGCCCGTTTGATGCAATTGAGGAGGTGAATATCTGATGGAAACAAAAAACATTATGATCGTCGGAGTCGGCGGACAGGGAACACTTCTTACCAGCAGAATTCTCGGAAATATCTGCATTAAGGCAGGATATGACGTAAAAGTCTCCGAAGTACACGGAATGGCCCAGAGAGGCGGTTCGGTAGTTACCTTTGTAAGATACGGTGACAAGGTTCAGGAACCTATCGTGGAAGAGGGATGCGCCGATGTGCTTATTGCATTTGAAAGACTGGAAGCTCTCAGATATTCACATTTTTTGAAGGAGGACGGCGTACTTATCGCAAACGACACCAGGATCGACCCCATGAGTGTTGTGACCGGAGCTGCCGAATATCCTGAGAATATTCTTGAGAAAATCAAAAAATCCCATACAGTTTACTCTGTAGATGCGGCAAGCGAGGCAAAAAAACTTGGAAATTCAAGATGCTTTAATGTGATCATACTCGGACTTGCGGCAAAGCATATGAATTATTCAAAGGAAGACTGGCTTCAGGTTATCGAGGAGACTCTTCCGGAAAAGCTTGTTGAGATCAATCAGAAAGCGTTCCTTGTCGGATATGAAATGTAATTCCGTAAAAGTAAATTATCAGAAAGTGCTGGAGGAGGAGCTGAAAAGAATCAAGACTTTTCAATATACGCCAAGGCTTCTCCTGCATGCATGCTGCGCACCTTGTTCAAGTTACTGTCTTGAATACCTGACGGAACACTTTGATATTACTGTTTTGTATTACAATCCAAATATCAGCATCAGATCCGAGTATGACTACCGGTTTGATGAACTCAAAAGGCTTGCGGACCTTATTCCGAAGAAACACAATATTGAAATCGTACAGGGAAGGTTTGAGCCCGATGTGTTTTTTGAGAAGGTAAAAGGTCTTGAAAAAGAGCCCGAACGGGGAAAGCGGTGCACCGTTTGTTTTAGTTTAAGACTTGAAGAAAGCTTTAAATATGCGCTCCGGCACAAATATGATTATGTTTCGACCACACTTACGATAAGCCCGCTCAAGGATTCCGGACTTATCAATGAACTTGGAGGGGAATTGTCCCGAAAATACAATGTTCCGTATCTGTTTTCCGATTTCAAAAAGAAGAACGGTTATAAAAGGTCAGTGGAATTATCCGCAGAATACGGACTCTACAGACAGAATTACTGCGGATGCATATTTTCAAAAAACGAAATGACTAATAAAGAAATTAGAGCCGATATGCAACAGGAGGATTAACATGGCACAACTCTGGGGCGGAAGATTTACAAAGCCTACCGATGATAAAGTAAATGAATTTAATGCATCGATCAATTTTGATATCAGACTGCTTCCTCAGGATATACGCGGAAGTGTCGCGCATGCCACCATGCTGGGAAAACAGGGAATAATAACACAGGAAGAATCGGATCTGATCTGCGAGACACTTCAGGATATTTTAAAAGACAGCACTGAAGGAAAATTGTGCGCATCATCCGAATATGAGGATGTTCACAGCTTTGTGGAGGCAAATCTCATTGACAGAATAGGCGATGCCGGCAAAAAGCTTCATACCGGAAGAAGCAGAAACGACCAGGTTGCCCTTGATATGAAGCTCTATATCCGGGATGAGACTGATATATTTTCGGACATCCTCAGAGATCTGCTGATGGTACTGTATTTCACGATGATAGACAACAAAAATACCTACATGCCCGGGTTTACCCACATGCAGAAAGCACAGCCTATCAACTTTGCCCATCACCTGGGCGCATACTTTGAGATGTTTAAAAGAGACCGTGAACACCTTATTGATCTCAGGGGCAGAATGAATACCTGTCCGCTGGGAAGCGGTGCCCTTGCGGGAACGACCTATGATCTTGACAGGAATTATACCGCCGCACTGCTGGGATTTGAACGTCCGTGCGATAATTCTATTGACGGCGTTTCGGACAGGGACTATCTGATAGAATTTATAGGAGCACTTTGTACGGTCATGATGCATCTCAGTCGTTTTTCCGAGGAGATCATCTGCTGGAATTCCGATGAATACCGCTATATCGAGCTGGACGATGCATATACTACAGGAAGCAGCATAATGCCGCAGAAAAAAAATCCCGATATTGCCGAGCTTGTGCGCGGAAAGACAGGAAGGGTATACGGTGCGCTCATTTCTATTCTTACGACTATGAAGGGAATTCCTCTTGCGTACAACAAAGATATGCAGGAGGACAAAGAAATGACCTTCGACGCGATAGATACTGTTAAAAACTGTCTTGAGCTCTTCACCGCAATGCTTTCGACTATGAAGGTCAATTCCGATTCCATGAAAAAGTCGGCTTCCCAGGGATACACAAATGCAACCGATGTCGCTGATTATCTCGTAAATCACGGAATGCCTTTCAGAGATGCCCATTCTGTTTCGGGACATCTTGTTCTTAAATGCATTGATCTCGGAATCAGCCTTGACGAGCTTCCTCTTGATAAATGGAAGGAAGAGAGTATACTCTTTGAAGACGACATTTTTGAAGCTATTTCACTTAAGACCTGCGTCGAGAAGAGGATGACTCACGGCGCGCCCGGCGCGATTGAAAAAGAGATATCTGATTGTAAAAAGTATTTAAATATTTAAGATAAAAGAGGGATTTAAAAAATGGAGAAGAAATTGAATGTTGGTATTATTGGTGCCACGGGTATGGTAGGACAGAGATTTGCGGTACTTTTAAACGATCACCCGTGGTTCAAAGTTACAACTCTTGCAGCAAGTGCAAGAAGTGCAGGAAAAACATACGAGGAGGCATGCGGAAATAAGTGGAAGATCGATATTCCGATGCCTGAAGCCCTTAAAAACATTGTGGTTAAAAACGCCGAAAACGTGGACGAGGTTGCTTCTGAAGTGGATTTTGTATTCTCTGCCGTTGATATGACAAAAGAGGAGATACGCGCGATCGAGGATGCATACGCAAAGCATGAGACACCGGTTGTATCAAACAACAGCGCTCACAGATGGACTCCCGATGTTCCGATGATCATTCCGGAGATCAACCCTCATCATACCGATATTATCGAATATCAGAGAAAGAGACTCGGAACAATCAAAGGATTTGTGGCAGTAAAACCGAACTGCTCCATTCAGAGCTATACTCCCTGTCTTGCCGCATGGAAGGATTTCGATCCCAGACAGGTACTTGTATCAACATATCAGGCGATCTCGGGAGCGGGCAAAACATTTGCCCAGTGGCCTGAAATGGAGGGAAATATCATTCCTTATATCGGAGGAGAAGAGGAAAAGAGTGAAAAAGAGCCGCTCCGTATTTTCGGTTCTATCGAAAACGGAGTGATAAGACCATCCAATGATATAGTAATTACAAGTCAATGCATTAGAGTTCCGGTGCTCAACGGACATACTGCCACGGTTTTTGTCAACTTCGGAGGAAGAAATTCAGAAAAGCCTTCAAAAGAGCAGCTCATTGAGCGTCTCAGAAACTTTAAGGGAGAGCCGCAGAGGCTCGGACTTCCCAGCGCTCCGGCTAATTTCATTCAGTATCTCGAAGATGATAACCGTCCTCAGGTCACACTTGATGTTAATTATGAAAACGGAATGGGTGTTTCCATCGGAAGACTTCGCGAGGACACTCTGTTTGATTACAAATTTGTAGGTCTTTCCCACAATACGATCAGAGGAGCAGCAGGCGGCGCCGTTGAGTGCGCAGAGCTCCTTACAGCTTACAAATATATTGAAAAGAAATGATAAAATCCTTATTTATAGCCGAGAAGCCTTCCGTTGCCCGTGAGTTTGCCAAGACCCTCGGAGTTTCCGGGAGTACTTCCGGCGGCTATCTTGAAAACGATAATTATATAGTCACCTGGTGCATAGGGCACCTTGTGACTATGAGTTATCCTGAAAAATACGACCCAGCTCTGAAAAAGTGGAATCTTTCCACATTGCCTTTTGTTCCCGAAAATTACTTATACGAGATCATTCCGTCTGCCAAAAATCAATTCAAAGTCGTTTCATCCCTTCTTTCCAGAAAGGATGTGGGGAAGATCTATGTATGCACCGACTCCGGACGCGAGGGGGAATACATATACAGACTTGTTGAAATGATGTCTTCTTCTGATGTGAAAAATAAAGAAAGACGCAGGGTATGGATAGACAGCCAGACAGAAGATGAGATTAAAAAGGGAATCGAAAACGCAAAACCTTTATCCGAATACGATAATCTGGCATCCTCAGCTTTTCTTCGCGCAAAAGAGGACTATTTGATGGGAATAAATTTTTCCAGGGTATTAACACTGAAATACGGAAATCAGATCAGCAGTCTCATGGGCGGTAAATGGAGCGCGGTTTCCGTCGGAAGAGTGATGACCTGTGTACTGGGAATGGTGGTAAGACGGGAGAGGGAAATAAGAAACTTTGTCAAAACGCCCTTTTACCGTATTTCAGGAAGGTTCTCAACCGAAAACTCCTCCTTCGACGGACTGTGGCATGCAACAGAAAAAAGCTGTAAATACGGCTCTTTTGAGTTGTATAAGGACAACGGCTTCAAAAACAAAAAGGATGCGGAGGAATTCATCGGATATCTAAAAAGTATAAGACCCTTTGAGGCAACCGTTTCCGGAATCTCAAAGAAAACCGAGAAGAAAAATCCGCCGCTTCTTTATAATCTCGCGGAATTACAGAATGATTGTTCAAAAATATTCCACATCAGCCCGGACGAGACTCTTCAGGCGGTACAGACATTATACGAAAACAAGCTTGTGACATACCCCAGGACGGATGCCAGAGTTCTTTCCACCGCAGTTGCAAAAGAGATCCATAAAAATATTGCCGGACTCAAGGCATATTCCCCCGCCGGGGATTTTGCAAGTGAGATATTATCGGAAAAGCTGTATTCGGGAATAATCAAGTCAAAATACACCAATGACAAGCTTATTACCGACCACTATGCAATTATTCCGACCGGTCAGGGAATACAGGGGCTTTCAAAGCATTCAAAACTACACCGGGATATTTTTTCACTGATATGTGCCCGCTTTTTATCTGTCTTTTATCCGGCTGCTGAGTATAATAAAATTACGGTAACCACGGACATAGGGAACGAATCATTTTCATCTGGCTGCCGCTCACTTGTAAAAAAAGGATATCTGAAAGTGACAGAAGCCTTCGGAGGTTCTAAAAAAATACCATCGGAAAAGAATTCCGGAGATTCCGGAATAAGTGATATTTCATCAGTTGAAGGTCTGAGGAAGGGACAAAAGCTGAAAATAGAATCATTTGAGGTAAAGGAAGGCGAAGTCACGCCTCCTAAGAGATATACCAGCGGCTCCATGATACTTGCAATGGAAAACGCCGGGCAGCTTATTGAGGATCCGGAACTCAGGGAACAAATTAAAGGAAGCGGTATAGGAACAAGCGCTACCAGAGCCGAGATACTGAAAAAGCTTTTTACGATAAACTACTTAAAGCTTAATAAGAAAACTCAGGTGATCACTCCGGCGCAGCTGGGAGAGCTCGTCTATGATGCCACGGAAATATCCATTAAGCCTATGCTTGAACCCGCGCTTACGGCAAGCTGGGAAAAAGGACTTACCTATGTTGCGGAAGGCTCCATTTCCGAAAATGAGTATATGGAAAAAATGAATTCATTTGTTATGCGCCATGTTGAAAATGTAAAAAAGCTGTATAATGAATCATTATTAAGACAAAAATTCGAAGCAGCAAAGCCCTATTATACAAAAAGCTCAAAGTATACCGAAAAGAAAGGTTGATTTATTATGGAAGAACAGATCAGATCTTCAGAACTGTTTGATCTTACCCAGACAATGGCGGCAGACCTTTTAAAGACCCGGGAATATCCCTGGGAAATACTCGGTGATATTCATGATTTTATCATAAAGCTCGGAAATACTCTCGAACCTGAAATTTACGAAAAAAAAGGAGAGAATATTTGGATAGCTAAAAGCGCCTCTGTATTCGAAAGCGCCAGCATAACAGGCCCCTGTATCATAGGAGAGAGAACACAGGTGCGCCACTGTGCCTTTATCAGGGGAGATGCCCTGATAGGGAATGATTGTGTGATCGGCAATTCCGCAGAGCTTAAAAATGTGATCATTTTCAACAACTGTGAGGTTCCTCACTACAATTATGTCGGAGACTCGGTTCTGGGCTTTCATGCTCACATGGGTGCGGGCTCGATCACATCCAACATCAAGGCGGACAGACAAAATATTAAGATAAGATGCAGCGATAAAATCATCGAGACCGGCAGAAGAAAGATAGGAGCAATGCTTGGAGATTATGCCGAGATAGGCTGCAATGCTGTTCTCAATCCCGGAACAATAGTCGGAAAAAACACCAACATTTTCCCGACTACATGCGTAAGGGGTGTGGTGCCCTCCGGATGTATAATGAGAAATACAGGTGAACTGGTGGAAAAGAAATAGTTTTCCTCTAATCAAATAAGACAGCCGGAAAGAAACAGCATCTGCTCTCAGAAGGAATTTGATACCAGGAGATATCTTGCCGCAAAGTAGTATAGCAGCAAATGTGCCGGGTATGCTATGTAGTAAAAATACTTCAGTCTTTTACCGGGCTTGCCGCTGTAAAAATACAAAAGCAGGAAAGCCGGTACCGCATATTCCTGCATATTTCCCCAGCATATAGTCAGAGCTCCGCATATCAGCTGATATTTCCTGTAGAAGCGGAGATAATATAATACAACTATCAAAAGTATGCCTCTCCAGTCATAATCGAAGTTGAGTAGATATGAAATAAGACAACCCGCAGCTGCTGCAAAAAATCCCACATAAGGACGCTGTTCGAATTTTTCAATAATCATCAGAACAGTAAAGCCGAGCATGAGAGTAAAGAATACATTCTGATGGGTAAATTCTATCACCTGTCCTTTGAGTGCAAGGTCAAAGGGAATCTCGGAAATAACGGCAAATAGCATTAACCGCATCAGATATTTTGCTCTGTTCCGGGTATACATGAAGCCTTGAACAAGCAAAAAGCAGAAAATGGGAAAGGACAGTCTCCCGATTCCCCTCATCAGGCTGTAGATATTGACATACAGCTCGTGTCGGGGCAGAAGATTGTTTGAAAACCATGGACAGTGCACGTTTACAACCGCGGCTATATGGTCGATAAACATAGATATCAATGCTATTATTTTTAAGGAGTTTCCCGATAAATGCCTGTATTTTTCCATATTTTTTGGTATAATTTAAAAAATTTGTCTTTTTGTTTATCAATTCATCAATTTATCGGATAATTATATCACATTTGGCTATGTACTCAAATCTTTGAATGTGATATATTTATCTGGTTGAATTAATTCTTGAAAGGAGTATTAGAATGATCTACACAAAAGAAGTAGAGCTGATGTGCCCGGTTGCTCAGGGCGTACATCACGGCGCAGCACCTATTCCTGAAGAAGGCCAGTGGGTAAAATCTAAGGAAATCAAAGATATCAACGGATTCACACACGGAATCGGCTGGTGTGCACCTCAGCAGGGAGCATGCAAAATCACATTGAATGTAAAAGAAGGCATTATTCAGGAAGCATTAGTTGAGACGATCGGATGTTCTGGTATGACACATTCAGCTGCTATGGCTTCTGAAATTCTTCCGGGTCTTACAATTCTTGAAGCTCTCAATACAGACCTTGTATGCGATGCTATCAATACAGCTATGCGTGAGCTTTTCCTTCAGATTGTTTACGGACGTACACAGAGTGCGTTCTCTGATGACGGACTCGCAGTCGGTGCAGGTCTTGAAGATCTCGGAAAGGGACTCCGTTCACAGGTTGGTACAATGTATGGAACTCTTGAAAAGGGTCCGCGTTACATGGAAATGGCAGAAGGCTATGTAACGGGCATTGCACTTGATGAAAATGATCTTATCATCGGTTACAAATATCTCAGCTTCGGAAAGATGATGGACTTCATCAAGGCCGGTGATGATCCTGCAACAGCAATGGAAAAAGCAAGCGGACAGTACGGACGTGTTGATGATGCTGTACGTATCATTGACCCGAGAAAAGAATAATAGGAGGAATGTATAATGGCTTTATTTGAATCATATGAGAGACGTATTCCTCAGATCAATGCCGTATTAAACAGCTATGGCATTTCTTCTATTGAGGAAGCTAAAGAAATATGTGACAATGCGGGTGTTGATGCATATGCAATTACAGAAGGCATTCAGAAGATCTGTTTTGAAAATGCAAAATGGGCTTATACAGTAGGTGCAGCAATCGCTATCAAGAAGGGATGCAGAAAAGCATCTGAGGCTGCTGCAGCAATCGGAGAAGGACTTCAGTCTTTCTGTATTCCGGGTTCTGTAGCAGATCAGAGAAAGGTTGGTCTCGGACACGGAAACCTCGGCAAAATGCTTCTTGAGGAAGATACAAAGTGTTTTGCTTTCCTTGCAGGTCACGAATCATTCGCAGCTGCAGAGGGAGCTATCGGTATTGCCGAGAAGGCAAACAAGGTTCGTAAAGAGCCCCTCCGTGTCATCCTCAACGGTCTCGGAAAAGACGCTGCACAGATCATCTCAAGAATCAACGGATTCACTTTTGTTGAAACTGAGATGGATTATAAGACAGGTGAGGTTAAGGAAATTTCCAGAACACCGTATTCTACAGGACTTCGTGCAAAAGTAAACTGCTACGGTGCAAACGATGTTACAGAAGGTGTAGCTATCATGTGGAAGGAAGATGTTGATGTTTCCATCACAGGTAACTCAACAAACCCGACAAGATTCCAGCATCCGGTAGCAGGCACTTACAAGAAGGAGAGAATCGAAGCCGGAAGAAAATACTTCTCAGTTGCATCAGGCGGCGGTACCGGAAGAACACTTCACCCGGACAACATGGCAGCAGGTCCTGCTTCTTACGGTATGACAGATACTATGGGTCGTATGCATTCTGACGCTCAGTTCGCGGGATCTTCATCTGTTCCTGCTCACGTAGAAATGATGGGTCTTATCGGAATGGGAAATAACCCGATGGTAGGAGCAACAGTAGCTGTTGCCGTAGCTGTGGAAGAAGCTGCAAAGAACGGTAAATTCTAATTATTGTGAGATCATTATTTCGGGGTGGGACATCGGGTCTCACCCTGTTTTTCTTTATATGCTTTATTTGTGAGGCGCAGTATGATATTCGAAAATTATTGTAAGGTAAAAGAAAGCATTTCGAAATGCTGTACTGATTGCGGAAGAGATCCGGAAGATGTATTGCTTCTGGCGGTCAGCAAAAGAAAGAGTGCTGAAAATATATTAGAGCTGTACGGGCACGGACACAGAGATTTCGGGGAGAATTATGTCCAGGAGCTCTGTGAAAAACATGAAAAGCTTCCGAAAGATATCAACTGGCACATGATAGGGCATCTTCAGACGAATAAAGTAAAGTATATTGCCCCTTTTGTTTCCCTTATCCATTCCGTTGATTCTTATAAACTAGCCTCTGTAATTGACAAGGAGGCGAAAAAGAACAACAGAATAATTCCGATCCTTATTCAGGTAAATGTGGCTCTTGAGGATACAAAATTCGGAATTAATTCCGATGAAGTCATCAGTCTGTATGAGGAGATACGGAAGCTCGAAAATGTCCGCATCGAAGGACTTATGACCTCAGCGCCGTACGTGGAAAATCCCGAAGAAGACAGATATGTTTTCAGGAAACTTAGAGATTTAAGCCTTGACATACATAATAAATTCCAAGATAATTATGTATTGAAATTCCTGAGCATGGGAATGTCCAATGATTATTTGATCGCTATATCCGAGGGCTCCACTCTTGTAAGAGTCGGTACGGATATCTTCGGCGAGAGAGTATATTAATATTTTGATTGAGGAGTATGAGATGGGTCTTATTGATAAATTTCTTGATGCTATTAAATTAAACGACGATTTTGATGATGACGATGATTTTTTTGATGAAGAGATAGAAAAAGAGTCAAAAAAAGAAGAAAAACCAAAGCGCCGTTTCTTTAACAGGATAGATGACGAGGATGACGACGATTTTCTTGATGACGAGGAGATCGCTCCGGCTCCGAAAAGCTCTGCTTCCAGATCAAAGAATACTTCTTCCGGAAAAAAGGATACTCCTTCAAGAAGTGTTCGCGAGGAAAAAAACATTCGTCAGGAAAAGACAAAGGAACAGCCTGTACGCCGCGAAAGAAACGAAAAGACAACAAAGAAGGCCGCGAAAACCGCTTCTCAAAAATCGAGGGCTAAATCTTCAATGGAAGTTAATGTAATTAAACCGACCGACATGGAGGATGCCCGCGAAATAGTGGATACATTACTTGACAATTGTACGGTTGTGTTAAATCTGGAAGGACTTGATGTTGACATGGCTCAGAGAATAATCGATTTTACATGCGGATCCTGTTATTCTCTGGACGGAAGTATTCAGATGATCTCAAATTATATTTTCATTCTGACACCGGCCAGCGTTGATGTCTCGGGTGACTATCAGAGCATTTTAAGCAACGCTTTCGACGTTCCATCCATGCGCACACAGTATTGAAATTAGTTGGTATAAAGTAAAGGGTCTGCAGATGCGGACTCTTTAATAATATAAACAGAGGTATTTATGAAAAATAAAAAATTGCGCATCGGTATTCTCTATTCCGTCATATTTATTTTGCTTGTAGAACTGGATCTCTTCACAAAAAGAATCGCTGTTTTGAGCTTCTCTAACAAGCCTATGGTGCTTATCGACAAAGTGTTGGAGTTCACTTACCTTGAAAATAAAGGCGCGGCTTTTTCTCTGCTCAACAATGCTCAGTGGTTTTTTATTCTGATAACCGCAATTTTCATTGTTGCCGCAATTTGGTTTTTTATTAAAATTCCGGTCGACAAAAACTACAGGATTCTTAGAATTCTTCTTCTGTTTATCGCTGCCGGAGCAGCCGGCAACTTTATTGACCGCCTTACGCTTGGATATGTCCGCGATTTTATATATGTATCAATAATCAATTTCCCGGTATTTAATGTAGCTGACATTTATATTACAGTGGCGGTATTCATCCTCTTTGTGTACATTATTTTTACTAAAGAAGATTTTTCATTTCTGAAATCTGAAAGGAAAAAAGACATTGACTGAAAGTTATATCACCGTAGAAAACGGCACGGGAATACGTCTTGACGCATTTCTTGCTGTTCATTTTCCGGATATATCCAGAAGCAGAATAAAATCAATGATTTCTTCCGGACTTGTAAAAGTAAATGATGCGTCAGTAAAACCGTCATTAAAATTATCCGACGGAAATGTTATATATATACAGATACCGGATCCCGAGATTCTTCAGGTGGAAGCAGAGAATATCCCTCTAGATATTTTATACGAAGACGATGATCTTATTATAGTGAATAAGCCAAAGGGTATGCCTGTTCATCCTGCACCGGGACATTATACCGGAACTCTTGTGAACGGCCTGATGTTTCACTGCAAGGATTCACTGTCAGGAATAAACGGAGTGCTTAGACCAGGAATAGTTCACAGAATTGATATGAACACAACGGGAGCTCTTATTGTATGCAAAAATGATAATTCCCACACCTGTATCGCATCTCAGCTTGAGAAACATTCCATAAATCGCATCTATGTAGGAATAGTAAACGGCACACCGGATTTTGAGGGTACAGTAAACAAGCCTGTAGGACGGCATCCTGCAGACAGAAAAAAAATGGCTGTTGATGTCAAAAATGGAAAAAACGCAGTTACGCATTACCGTGTTATAAAAAGCTTCAGAGGATATTCACTATGTGAATTCAGGCTTGAGACTGGAAGAACACATCAGATAAGAGTTCATATGGCCTCTATCGGGCATCCTCTTTTGGGTGACGATGTATACGGAAACGGCAGCAGTTCATTTAAAACCCAGGGGCAGACTCTCCACGCGAAAATCATTGGATTTATACATCCTTCTACGGGAGAATATATGGAATTTGAGGCTCCGCTTCCTGATTATTTTTTGAAAATACTAAAAAGACTGGAAAACAGAAATTAAAAAAGACCTGTAAGGGTCTTTTTTAATTTCTTAGCTTGACGGCATTAGCTGCCTTTCTTTTACTGAACTCATCCATGGCGGCATAGTGCTTTTTTGTGGTATTCACATCCTTGTGACCAAGCACGGAAGCGACGAGATATATATCACCGGTCTCGTGATAAAGCGCGGTGCCGTATGTACTTCTTAGCTTATGAGGAGTGATTTTTTTTACTGTTGTTATATGCGAAGCATATTTTTCCACAAGGTTCTCTACAGCTCTTACTCCGATTCGCTTTTTCTGAGAGGAGAGAAAGAGTGCGTCTTCATTTCCGGGAAGAGCATTCTGTCCTTTTCTCAACGTCAGATAGTTTTTAAGCGTTTTTTCTACTTCCTCTCCGAAATACACGATAGCTTCATTTCCGCCTTTTCTTACGACCTTTATCGCATTATTTCTGAAATCCACATCATTAATATCGAGACCAACCAATTCGGACACACGTATGCCGGTTCCAAGCAGAAGAGTGACAAGAGCCAGATCCCTGTCTCTGGTCTTTTCATAGTAAATTTTTGACTGTCCTTTAAGAGAATCCCCGCAATGCTCGATATGATCAAGGAGCATGGCCACCTCATCAGCATCCAGACGTACAATAGCTTTCTCGTGTATCTTTGGCATATCGACCATAAGAGTCGGATTTGTTTTGATAAGTCCGTGCCTGAAATAATAGGCATAAAAACTGCGAAGAGCAGACATTTTCCGCTTCAATCCCCGTTCCTGGTTAGTGACCAGAGATGAGTCCGCACCTCTGTAGACCTTAAGATATTCGATGAATTCCTCGATATCCTGAGCCGTTATGAGATCAAGAATACCTATTTCAAATCCGTTTAGGGGAGTGTCTCTGTAAGCAGGGTTTCTCTCCTTTAAAAATCTGAAAAATACCCTTATATCATAAGCGTAGGACAGTCTGGTCTTTGTGGAAGTGCTCGCCATAATACCTCTGAAATACTCGCCGGCAAAGGGCGGAAGCTCGGAAAGCACTTCTCTAAGTTTCATTGTATTTTTAATATCGGTTTCTTCGTGATAAGTAGTTTTTTTCAAAATCCACCTCTGATTTTTTTTCTTTTATTATAGCATTCCCACAAAAAAAATGTTCCGAAAATTAAATTAAATGACATATTTATGTAAAATTATTGAAAAATATTGTTATTTTATTTATAATTTTTGTGTCAAATATTATCTTCTTACAAAAAAGGACTGATCATGAAATTCAAATCCGTTATCTGCAATTTTGCTGTGATTTTAATACTTGCCTTACTTACACCTTCAAATGTGTTTGCAGATTCTTTTTATACCGAAAATGCTCAGGAGGACAGTTCAGCTGCCCTGAATGATACAGAGGTTACTTCCTCCGCATACAAATCTTCTTTTGACGAAGTTTTTTGCGAAAACAAAGAAGAAGTGACAGAGGATTCTGGGTCGGATTTTTCTGTATCGGATGATTCTGTATCCATGACTGAACAGCTTGCTGCGCCTTTCGATGGATATATTGAGCTTGATATCGACGAATCCGCATATTACAGATTATTTTCGGCTGTCGGAGAAGAGCTTGTTCTTGCTGTAAGCAATTCCTCAAAAAATAATTCCGCAAATGTGTGTATTTCAAAAAATTCAAATAATCAGGGTCAATGGTTTAGTATTTCCCAAAATGACGACGGAACCTATACATTCATTAATGTTAATTCCGGAAAAGTTCTTGATGTCTATGCCGGATCCAAAGAAAATTTTGCTAATGTTCAGCAGTACAACTCCAATGGAACCGATGCCCAGAGATGGTATGCCTTTGATGCAGGAGAGGGTTATACAGAGTTCGTAAACAAAGCATCCGGTAAAGCACTGGATGTATATGGAGGAGCCGGGGTAAGCGGGGCAAATGTTCAGCAGTATTCAAGAAACAGTTCGGCTGCCCAGAAGTGGAAGATAAATGCTGTTCCTGAGAATTATTATTCTGTCGTTCCGACAGAACTTGAGCTAGAGGAAAATGTCTACTATGAAATAAGAAGCTCTCTGGATTCTAAGAAAGTAATATCCGCTGATTCCTGCGGCATAATAAATAAAACCAATATTCAGATATCGGATAAGACCGGAGCTCCTGCAGAATGGTTCACCTTCACAAAGCACGAAGACGGCAGCTACACTATCTTCCAGGTCCAGTCCGGAAAAGTACTGGATGTCAGCGCCGGCTCCGTGTCAGATCTTGCAAATGTTCAGCTTTACTCATACAACGGAAGTGATGCTCAGAAATGGTATTTCTGTGATGCGGGTGACGGATTATTCGAGATCATTAACAAAAAATCCGGAAAAGCACTGGATCTATTTGCGGCAAGCACCGTATCTGGAACAAATATTGATCAATACAGCCGCAATTTCAGTAAGGCTCAGAAATGGTCTTTGAAAAAGGCTGCTGTTCCGGCATCAGGTCTTGATGGTCTTTATACTATTGCATCCTCCATGGGAAGCAGTAAGAGAGTAGTGGATGTGAGTGCCGGATCCCTAACAAATTGTGCAAACATTCAGTTATATACTTCCAATGACTCCAATGCCCAGAAATTCAGCTTCATCAATAACGGTGACGGAACTTATTCAGTCCGTAATCTGAAAAGCTTCAAGGTTCTGGATGTCGAATATGCATCAAATGCCAACGGAGGAAATGTCTGGCAGTATATATATAACGGCTCCAATGCACAGAAATGGATAATTACAGTAAACAGCGACGGAACATACTCATTTTTCAATAAGAATTCAGGTAAAGCGATGGATTGTACCGCCGGAAAAGATGCCAACGGAACTAATATCGATCAATATACTTCAAATTCAACCCCGGCCCAAAAGTGGCATCTGATCGAAACAACCTGCCCTCAGCTTTCAAAATCTGAGGACGGATGGACCTTTATCCAGCTTAAGGATAATTCGGGAATTCAGTCGGTATGTCACCTTCTCTACAATAATGAGACGGGGTCCCTGGTCGTGATAGACGGAGGAATGACTGCGAACGCATCTAATCTTCGTGAATATATTAACATATTTGGAGGACATGTAGATGCATGGTTTATAAGTCATTTCCACTGGGATCACAGCGATGCGCTCACATCAATTCTTGGAAATCCCGAAGGTATAACCATAGACAATATATATGTTGAAAATATTGACCCTGATGATTACGCCGGAACAAGCATAAATCTTGCTGTGCTGAAAAGATTTCTTGCCGCATCAAAAGGCCTGGACAATATCGTATACCCCGAAAGGGATCAGGTGATACAGATAGATGACCTCACAGTCACTGTATTAAATACTTATGATGACCTGATTTTTGAATATGCTGAACCTTCCTTTCCTGATGACATCTTTAATGATGCTTCACTGGTTCTTAAGGTTGAGACTCAAAATGAGAGCATTCTTTTCCTCTCGGATGTGGAACATCAGACGGCTATTGATTTTCTTGTTGACAGGTATGGTGATGAAATGAAGGCAGATTATGTGGTATGTGCACATCACGGAAACACAAGAAAAATAGATAAAAGCTTTTATGATTTTGTCGGAGCACATACCGCAATAATAAATGCTCCCGACTGGCTGATAAACGGTTCTCAATACGATGTAAAGAACCTTATCGATTATTTTAATGAAAAAGGTACGGACATATTCGTTTTTAACACCGCACCTAATTATTTCATTCTGCACTGAATAAATTTCAGAAAAAAACAGGCACATCTATTCGCAAAACACGGATTTGGCGAATAGATGTGCCTCTCTTATTGAAATAATATTTATGAATTAAATACTTCTTTTGCTTCCCGGATCTTTCCCTTTTTAAGAAGTCCGTTAATTCTGATTTCTTTTTCCTTTCTTAATTTTTCTTCATTGAAAACATCGAAAGAAAAATACTTTTTGTATATCATCTTTCGGTATGCCCTGGAACTCATTTCCCTGGCCGTACCGTTCTCAAGGAGAATGACACGGTCCGTACAGTTCGTAATTGTAAAATAGTCATGGGAAACCATCAGAACCGTACCCTTGTATTCCCGTATTGCTTTTTCCAGCGCAGACTGGGCATACATGTCAAGATGGCTGGTCGGCTCATCCAGAAAAAGTATTTCGGCTCCGCTTCCGGATATATTTTTCAGCTGCTCAATATTCCTCTCGCCGCCGGACATTTCCTTGCTGCCGTCATCGTAAATTTGCCTGAATATAGCGGATTTTTCGTCCTTGGCACTTTTTTGTTCCTCATAGATATCTCTGAGTAAACTTGATTTTCCGGAGCCGTTAGAGCCGACTATGGCGATTTTTTCTCCGAACATAACATTAAACGAAACATCCATCAGAACAATATCCGAATCATATTTCAAGGAATAATCCTCCACGACTATCTCCGGCCGCTCACTGTTTCTGCCGGCGGAAATCTCCACATCGGGAAGCTTAAAATCATATTCCCGGTCTTCGATAAAAGGATTTCTGCCTCTTTTTGCTTTAAGTCTCTCCAGATAACTGGCTCTGGCCTTCAGCTGTCTTCCGCAGACAGGATCCGAATTCTTAGATGCCTGATTTCTGAGTTTTTCCACCAGGGCTTCCTGAATCTCAATGTAGTCGTCGAATTTTTCCGCATGCTCTGCCATTTCTATCTTTGTTTCAAGCATAGCCGCATTATATTCGGCAAACGTGCCGGGAAACTCCTGAAGCTCCTCTCCTTCTATGTGAAGGATCTTATTAAAGCATAGATTAAGAAGAAGCCGGTTATGTGTGACCACGAGCACAGTTCCGTCATACTCATTTATCAGTTTAGACAGGGCTATAATGTTTTCAAGGTCAAGAAAAACATCCGGTTCATCCATAATAAGCAGCTGAGGCTTAAGAAGCATATTTTTGACAATAGACAGCAGCTTATACTCTCCTCCGCTTAGCTCAGTCAGCTTTTGTGACTCTTTTCCCGAAAGACCCGCGGTAAACAAAAGCTTTCCAATATTGGAATCACAGTTATATCCGTCCACCGAATCGATTTCATCCATTAACGACTGATACTGATCAAAAAGGTCATAATTTTCCGGGTCTTTTTCCATTTCAAGGCACAGCTCGTCGGAAGCTTCCATCAGTTTTGAAAACGGTTCGGAAAGAAATTCATAAGCCGTCCGCTCTTCCGTCTGATGTTCAACAAATTGAGAGACATAGCCGAAGCGAATATTCCCGTCTTTTTTTATGATTCCGTCATATGTATACTTATCGGTGTCAATTATAAGATTTATAAGCGTACTTTTTCCGCTTCCGTTGCTACCGATAAGAGCGATATGTTCCCCGCAATCTATGGAAAAGCTTATATCTTTATAAAGATCCTTTTGCGGAAAACCAAATCCGACATTTCTGAATTTAATCATTGGACTCCTGCATTACATTATAATAGACTTCACCGTTCATGATGGCAACAAGTACATAATCAGTATCCTCGTCATTTAACATCTCAACAATGAAATTGCTGTCCCCAAGGCCGCATTCCGTCAAATATTCATGTCCGTATTTGCTTGTTATAGTTAAACCGTCGATAATTTCATTCCATGCGTCTTCTATTCCCTCAGGATTTTCGTTTAAAACCTTAGCAAATCCGTCAGGCGCAACAATATCGAGAACAAAATCTTTGTCTTCGTCAATTTCAAAGGTATATTTCAAATCCTGAATATTTTCCTTCACGACTTTATCCAGCTCGTTTAAAGCATCATTATAATCGGACGAAAGCTCTACCGACTCAGATTCAACCGATGAACCATTATCCGGAATGGCTGTCGGCTCGGTTGACTCCTCTTCCGGAACTACAGAAACTTCGGATAATTCTTCCGAAGCAGCAGGAGCTTCCGATGACGTCTCGGCAGAAGCTTCCTTTTCAGAAGAACCACATCCTGCAAACAGCATAGAAAGTGAAGCAACCCCTGCGATAAGTAAAAGCTTGATCTTTCTCATAGTTTTCCCCTCTTTATAAAAAACTTTTAATCTCTTTGTTCAGAAACGATCTCTATTCCATCTCTCCACATTCTTTCGATATCATAGTATTCTCTGCTCTGAATATCAAACACATGTACGATGACATCACCGTAATCCAGAAGGATCCAGTTTTCACCGCCTTTTCCCTCGATGTGATTGGGCTCATAGCCCTTGAGAGTCATCTCCCTCTCAACATTATCGACCAGAGCGTCTATCTGACTTGAATTTGATCCGCTGGCAATGACAAAATAATCTGCGATAGTCGAAACTTCGCTGATATCAATTACCTTGAGATCGATCGCCTTTCGGTCTTCAAGTGCTTTTTTTGTAATTTCAACCATTTTCAGGCTGTCTTCTTTGGATAACGCCATATATTTCCTCCTAAATACGGTAAAATGCAATTAATTGCTATACTGCTTGTAGTAATTCAATGCGTCCTTTGTAATATCATCGACCATAGCACCTGTGATGTCAAGATACTCAAGTGTATTTTTAAGTATTATATACATACATTTATTCAGATCCTCAAATGCCAGTTTTCTTGCTTCCGTCAGGCAATGCGCCTTATCTCTTCCGGGTTCGATAAAATCCGCAATAAAAACAATTTTTTCAAGATCCGACATATCAGGCCTGCCGGTTGTATGATATTTTACGGCATTAAGAATATCGGGGTCGTCTATTTCGTAAACTTCAGCTGAAAGACACATTCCCGCTTTTGCGTGAAGAAGTTCTTTATTTTTTTTCTCGGCTTCAGATATTTCTACATTATGCCTTTTGCAAAGAGCTTCCATCTCCTTGTGGCTGAGATTCTTGGCGCAGTCATGGAGAACTCCGGCAAGCTCAGCAGATCTTATGTCGACTCCGTGCTTCATTGCCATGGCAGCTGATGTAAATCTTACTCCCTGGGTATGAATATACCTGCTTTTTTTGATCGTTTTTTTTACTCTTGAATCAACTTCAATAATGAATTCTCTGGAAATTTCTTTCATGATCATCAATACATATATAAATTATGTTCGTGAATATAATTCAGAACTTTTTCAGGCACAAGATATCTGACGGATTTTCCTTCCTTAACCATTTTTCTTATCTCCGATGAAGAAATCCCGATTAAGGGAGCCTCGATCCTTACAGTCTTTGTGCCGTACATCCCGGACAATTTCAAAGAACACTCTTCAAAAGAGCTTCCCGAAATTTCATCTCTGCATGCAGCCGCAATCGTACACATCCCGGATATTATCTCGGGATGCTTCCATTTATGAAAATCCCGAAGACTGTCGCCGCCCATAATGAAATAGTATTCGGTATCGGGATTATTCTCGGTCAGATACTCTAAAGTCTCAAAAAGATAGCTGGAGGACTTTTTTTCTATTTCGTATGTGATAATGTCAAATCCAGGATTATCCTCCAAAGCCAGCTTTACCATGTTGAGGCGATCCAGGGCCGAGGCTCCGCCTTTTCGATCCGGCTTATGCGGCGGGATTCCTGCAGGCATAAAATATACTTTATCTACTCCCAGAGTGATCCGGGCGGACTGACCTATTATCAGATGCCCTATATGAATAGGATCAAAAGTTCCGCCTATTATTGCTGCCTTCTTTTTCATGACTGTTAATTAAAATTCAATATGCTTTGTCTTTGTTTTACTGTATCGATAAAGTACAAATTTTCTCCCGATAACCTGGACAACCTCGGATCTGGTTCTCCCTGCGATGGTCTCTGCAAGATCCCGAATCGGATCAAAACAGTTTTTCTGAACATTGACCTTAATAAGCTCCCTGGCTTCAAGCGCTTCGTCGACATTTGCGGTGATCTCAGGTGTGATACCGCCTTTTCCTATATTAATGATCGCATCATATTTCATTGCGATCGAAATAAGATGGGCTCTTTCTTTACTCGTCATCAAAATTCTCCTCATAATAATCAAACTCGTGGCCGTACATTTTTACAGTATCGCCGTCCTCAGCATCCATCTTTCTGAGCTCATCAATAATACCTTTTCTCTTAAGGTACACCTGGAAATAAGCAAATCCTTTTTCACTCTGAAGATTTGTATAATTCAGCATTCGCTCGATGGACGGACCCTCAACAACAAAAGTCCTTGTTTCACCTTCATCTCTTACTTCTATTGTATATCCAAGATCATCCTCAATGATAATATCCTCGGGGAAGAATTCCTGCTCATAGACGATCGGATCCTTTGGAAGAGTCTTTAATATCTCATGCACTCTGAAAAGAACTTCCCGGACGCCCCTTCCCGTAACGGCAGAAATACCGAAAATCTCAGCATCGGGGAAATTTTTCTTCAATACTTCGATAATCTCTTCTCCGTCATCGGGAAGTGTATCGGTTTTATTTGCCGCAATCACCATCGGTTTATCCGAAATTCCCGATCCGTACTTGTTAAGCTCATTGTTGATCACTTTAATGCTCTGTACGGGATCGTTTCCCTCAATTTCCGAAACATCAACAAGATGGAGAAGCACCCTTGTTCTTTCAATGTGTCTGAGAAACTCGTGTCCAAGCCCCAGCCCGTCTGCCGCTCCCTCTATCAGTCCGGGAATATCGGCAATTACGAAATCAGCATCAAAATCCAATTTAACGACGCCAAGATTCGGGACAATGGTAGTGAACGGATAATCGGCTATTTTGGGGCGGGCATTGCTGACTCTTGAAAGAAATGTGGATTTACCTGCATTCGGAAGACCGACAAGGCCCACATCGGCAGCCATTTTCAGTTCAAGTACAACCTCCAGTTCCATGGAAGGCTCTCCGGGTTTGGCATATCTCGGAGCCTGCATTCTGGAAGTGGCAAAATTCATATTTCCTTTTCCGCCTCTGCCTCCGAAAAGGACGGTCTGTCTGACGTTGTCACCGGACATATCCGCCATGATCTTGCCGGATTTTTTCTCTCTGATAACAGTTCCCTTCGGAACTTTAAGTATGATATCCTGCCCGTTTGCGCCGGAACACTTGCGTTTTCCTCCCTCAGCGCCGTCCTGGGCAGAAAATTTATGTTTGTGCTTGTAATCGTACAGCGTGTTCATTCCGCTATCTACGACGAAAATGACATCTCCGCCTTTGCCGCCGTTTCCGCCGTCGGGTCCACCGTCCGGAACATATTTTTCCCTTCGAAAGCTTACATGTCCGTCTCCTCCTTTGCCCGATCTTATCAGAATAGTCGCTCTGTCTGCAAACATAGTATTCTCCGTTTTCTTTTTAAACAAATAAAAGTTATATAGAAAAAATCGGCTTCAAATCCGACAGGATTTAAAGCCGATATAATCTTTTATTATTACTCTTCAACAACTTCAACCGGAAGAACAGAAACCTGCTTACGATATTTTCCGAGTCTGGAAAAACGCACAATTCCGTCTGCCTTAGCATAAAGAGTATCATCACCGCCGCGTCCTACATTGAGACCCGGGTGAATATGTGTTCCTCTCTGTCTGTAAAGGATGTTTCCGGCTAAAACAAACTGTCCGTCTGCTCTCTTGGCACCAAGTCTTTTTGACTCGGAATCACGTCCGTTCTTTGTAGAACCAACACCCTTTTTATGAGCAAAGAGCTGAAGATTAAGATTCAGCATCAGTGTTTCCTCCTTTGTAGTATACTGAGATACTTTTTACCGTAATTGTTTTGTATCTCTTCAAGTCCGATCATCATCGCATCCATCAATACAGCTCCGTCATGCGACAATCCCTCGGGAAACTCAACTTTGAGATATCCCTCATCAGCTTCGGCAACAACCTTGTCGCCTGTCAGTTTCTCGATTGAATTTGCCGTATTTATCATCAGCACGGAAGCAGATGCACAAATAATATCATATCCTTCTTCTGCATAACCTGCATGTCCGGTGGCTGTAAAGCCCTCACAGCCTCTGCTGCCGGAATAGACAATAATCTCTATCATAATTAACCGTTGATCTTTGTGATCTTAACCGCTGTATACTGCTGTCTGTGGCCGTTTTTCTTGTGGTATCCTGTCTTGGCTTTGTATCTGTAAACGATAACCTTCTTAGCCTTGCCATTACCAACAACTTCTGCCTCAACAGTTGCAGATGATACATCAGCGCCAACTTTAAGAGTTTCGTCTTTTACTGCAAGAACATCTTCAAAAGTAACCTTCTCGCCAACTTCAAGTCCGAGCTTTTCAACACGAACGATCTGTCCTTCAGAAACCTTATACTGCTTTCCGCCTGTTGCTATAATTGCGTACATGGAGTCGCACCTCCTTCTCTCAAATACTCGCCAGATACGGTGTCGCGCTATACACGCGCCTTGCAGACCTCTCTGTGCGGCACACTAAATAAATATAACACAGCAAATTTCACTAGTCAACATAAATTATTTCTTTCTTTTTCGGATGCGACCCGCTCCTCAAGGCTGAGGGATTCCTTGCTTCTTGTGATCTCCATTATTCCAAGAGGGGTAATATCTATAACCTTTGTTCTTGCGTATTCCCTGGAAGCTTTTTTTCTCATAACATTGAGTAATTCCCGGGAATGTTCGGGATCACTCAGACTAATGAAATCCACAAGAATCATTCCCGAAAGATTTCTTAGGGAAAGCTGTCTTAATATCTCCTCTCCCGCCTCAAGATTCACTTTCCTGAAGGTTTCTTCCGATTTTTTCCCTTTAATATTTTTTCCGGAATTTACATCTATGCTGACAAAGGCCTCCGTTTTCTCTATTACCAGGTAGGCACCGCTTTTGAGATAGACCTTTTTGTCCATAAGCCTTCCGAGATCTCTTCTCAAGTTATACATGGAAGAAAGAGGATAATTCGCGTCATTATATAATTCAATATTCTCTGCTTCGCCGCAGGCAGTTAGTTCCCGATAAACAACCACGGAATCCGTCCTTATCCTTTCGGGCATCTCTTTGTAGATTCCCGAAAGCAGGTTTATGTAGAAAGGCTTCGGTCTGTACAGACAGGATCTGCAGACCGCATGCTCCGATTGCTTTCGGATGCTTCTAATAGTGTCAATATTCTTTTTCAGCTCATCCAGAACAATTTTCTTTTCGCAGTATGCGGCATTGGTTCTTACAACTATCTTCAGGCCTTCATGTTCGATCTCGGAAAACCATGGAGAAATATTATTTTTCTGAACCCGTGTGAGCTTTGATGAAAAGACAACTCCGGTCTGACCCTCTTCGACAACAGAATATCTTCCCGATATCTCAAGATTTTCCGATACAGAGGCCAGCTTTCCGCCATGGGCATCTTTTTTTACAACGACCGGGAATTCATCCCCCGTTTTATGGGAAGATCCCGATAAATAGCACCTGAAGTCCCCTGCATTTAGGTAAAGGGCATTAATATTGCTCTGGGATTTTTCACACTTGCACTGATATATGTGCCCGATGCGGGATTTTTCTCCGGCTCCCCTGATATCCAAAAGAGCCATTTTGTTGTCAACATAGTAGGCGGCTGCCGTAAATTCCGCCTCATCAAAAACAACATTTGTAATAATAAAATCTTTCATCACGCAATAATATTATCCAGAGGAACATATCTCTTCTTTTTCTTATCGTACGCAAGAGTATCCTCTCTTTGGATTTTGTAATCAAAGGGATCGTACTTTCTCCCGGCAAACTCAGCAAAAGACCTGATAAAAAGCTCCGGCTTCAGATTTGACTCGCTGCCTGACCTGCATTTTAAAACCAGTCTGGTGCCTTTATTATAAATATCCAGTATCATAGGCTTTATATCAATTTCATCCGAAGATTTCTTTGTCTGATTAACTATCAGTATCCTGTCCTGCTTTTTGTATTCGCCGAGATGATCCAGCAATTCTTCATCGGGAAGCTCAAAGGAATATACAGATGCTGCAACCAGAGACATACACTTATTCTTTTTGTCCTCGGGAATAGAGACTATCGATTCAATGCGGATACCGTCTGCCATGACTGCATTAAGCATATCCGTCATTTCTTCGAAAGAGGGAACAATTTCGTTTTCCGAATATCCCAGGTCAAGATCGAAATATTCTCCGAAGCTGGAAACCCCAACTCTTAAGGGCTGGGCAAAGGACATGATCATATGCGGCGAAAAGCCCTGGGAAAATTCGGCTTTTATCCCACTTCTCCTGACAGCCTTCTGAAAATATCTCATGATATCAAGATGCCCGACATACACCATGCATCCCTGCTTGGAAAATTTAATTCTTACTCTCAAAACAAACGCCTCCGTTAAATCCGGCAGCACCACAGCCGTTGCAGTTCTGACGGCAGTTTTCTGTCAACTCGCCCCGGGATGCACGATCCCATTCTCTCAAAAGGAATTTCTTTGAAATGCCCGTATCAATGAAATCCCATGGAAAGAGCTCATCCCTGCCTCTTTTTCTCTTTGTGTAGAATGCTTTATCGATTCCGAAATAATCAAACGCTTCATTCCATCTGTCGTAATCAAAAAATTCGGTCCAGGCATCAAAGATGCCTCCGTTTTTATAGACACGCTCAATAACATCGCAAAGTCTGCGGTCTCCCCTTGCAAGGACACCTTCAAGAACCGTTACATCCGCCTCATGCCAGTTATACTTTATTGATTTCTGGTTCTTCATTGAACGGATCTCTGCGTTCACGGTCTTTGCAAATCCAAGGTAATCGCTCTCATCAAACATCGAAGCCCACTGGAAGGGCGTAAACGGCTTTGCAACAAAGAAAGAAGTGCTCACTGTCACCTGAATTTTTCCGTTGCGCTCCTCCTTTGGTATCTCGTAGTATTCATCGGTGATCTCCTGGGCAAGGTGTGCGATCGCTTTTCTGTCCTCCTCTTCTTCAAAGGGAAGTCCCAGCATGAAATACAGCTTTACCTTGTTCCAGCCTCCCCGGAAGGCCTCCGAGGCACCCTTCATGATATTTTCTTTTGTGATACCTTTATTTATAACATCCCTCATTCTCTGGGAACCGGCTTCGGGTGCAAATGTAAGAGAACTCTTCTTGACATTTTGAACCTTGTTCATTATATCCAGAGAAAATTTATCGATACGAAGGGAGGGAAGTGAAATATTTATCTTTTTGCTGTCCGCAATCTCTATGAGGAAGTCAAGCAGCGGCCCAAGAGAACTGTAATCACTGGAACTTAAGGATGAAAGTGAAATTTCATCAAATCCGGTGCTTGAGATCATATTTATTATCTTTTGCTTATTGAATTCAAGGGAACGCTCCCTGGCAGGTCTGTATATCATTCCGGCCTGGCAGAATCGACATCCGCGGATACAGCCCCTCATTATTTCCATGGTAACTCTGTCCTGAGTAGCTTTAATAAAGGGAACTACCGGCTTATCCGGGTAAAATGTATCCGAAAGATCGCTCATTACCTGCCTTTTTATCTTTCTTGGGATATCATTGAAAAGAGGCTCAAAAGCTGAAAGTGTTCCGTCCACGTTGTATTCCGGTTTATATAGCGACGGAACATACATTCCCGGTATCTTTGCGGCCTCATGGAGAAATTCATTTCTGTTATAGCATCCCTTTTTATGATTTTTATAGAGATCCATAAGGTCATAATATACGGTTTCAGACTCACCAATATAGAAAATATCGAAAAAATCTGCCATAGGCTCGGGGTTATATGTACAGGGACCGCCTCCAATAACAATAGGACAGCTTTCATCTCTGTCCTTTGATCTGAGAGGAATTCCCGAAAGATCAAGTATCTGGAGAATATTTGTATAACACATCTCATACTGGATGGTGATAGCTAAAAAATCAAACTCTTTTACCGGATCCTGAGACTCAAGTGCGAAAAGCGGCTGTTTAGTTGACATAAGTATTTTATGTAAATCAGGCCATGGACTGTACACTCTTTCGCACCAAATGTCATCTCTTCTGTTCATCTGGTCGTATATAATCTGGATCCCCAGGTGCGACATTCCTATTTCATAGACATCCGGAAAGCACATGGCGAATCTTATATCTATTTTATCCTTGTCCTTTATTACGGCATTTATCTCGTTTCCGATATATCTCGCAGGATTCTCCACAGACTGAAGTATCCTGTCCGATAGTGCAAGCTTTGTCATAAGTTATCCCTTTCGTTCAAATCTCTCTGAATGCCCTTTAAAATATTGATATCGGCCATCCCCTCTCTTCCGAGAAAATAGTCCGAAGTAAGCTCATCGTATCTGAAGCTTTTTCTTCCGCCTTCAAGGCTGCGATTCCAGAACTCCTTTACCTGTGCGAAGGGCATGTAATAGTATTCTCCTCTCTCGGAGAAAAAAATGATAAGAAATGCGATCCCCTGCTGCTTCTCGAAATCTTCCATAAATTCAACCTGATGACTATGAATATTCTGAAGCGGAAAAGTGTCGGTTCTGCATTCCTTTGCGTCAAAGCAGACCGGGATCCCCTGAACAACGCCTATATAATCGACAGTACTTTTATGGTCAAAATATGCAAGCGTTATCTGCTTTGTTTTATTGTCTATCTCTATTGGGGTAATCGGAGTCGGCACCTTCTGAATGAGAGCAAGACCGTTTTTGCGATAGTCCTCAATCATTCTGTTCAGTATCTCCTCAAGATGCGACCCCCTCAGTCCTCTGGTCTTCCAAGCCATCTGTTCACCTATTTTAGAAAACCTAACCTCGTCAGCGGCCAGTATCTCAATACCGCTTTGCCGAGAATCTTATCTCTTTTGACATAATGATTTTTCCAGTAACGAGAGTCATTGGAATGATTTCTGTTATCTCCCATCATAAAATATGAATCATCGGGCACTTCAAACACAAGCTCGGTATTATCGTATTCCGGCTCCTGAGGTTCGTTGATAAAGGAGTCATCAAGAGGCTCTTCCGAATCATTTATATAAACCTTTCCGTCCCTTATATGAACGGTCTCACCGGGAAGTCCGATTATCCTCTTTATAAAAAGCTGCTTTTCGTTATCCGGATATTTAAAGATAACGATATCAAATCTTTCCGGATCTTTATTTATATACGACAATCTGTTCCCGAACACCCGGTCATTTTTCATCACTGTCGAGACCATCGATTCGCTGGGTATCTGTGCATTTATTATAACAAAGCTTGTAAGAAGCAGATAAACCACCAGAACGACAGCAAGTGTAATTACATATTCCAGCAATTCCTTAAGGACACTGTTTTTTTCTACGGATTTATTATTTTGTGTTGTTTTTATCTTCTTGTCTTCTTCCATGTTTATTTTCTCTTTTTAAACAATTAATGATCCGTTCGAATTTTTCCGGCAGCGGCGCCGTGACCGCCATGCCTTTTACTGTTTCTTTTGAATCCAGATATTCGTCATACCGGCTGCTCTCCGGAAATACTGTTTTATACGAATGCAGAAACTGACTTTTAAGGTGATACTTACCGGCAAAAATTCTGTTGACATCACCATTGCCGTACTTTTTGTCTCCGACAACGGGAAATCCGAGAAATGCAAGATGAGCTCTTATCTGATGAGTCTTACCGGTAAAAAGCCTTGCCTCAAGAAGAGTATAATCTCCCAGATCACAGACAGGAGAAAAAGACGTATGAATCATATCGTATCCTTCACCTCCGTACTTTCTCACCGTAACGGTATTTTTCGATCCGTCCTTTGAAAGATACGCATATTCATCAAGTGTGCGGGAAATTCGGCCTTTCACAAGAACATAATATATTTTTTCGGCGCTTTTATCCCGAATGATATCTGTCAGATACTGCAGACCCGCCATTGTCTTTCCGAACATAACGATACCTGTTGTATTACGGTCGATTCTGTTTGCGGGAGATGACTTGAATAATTCTTCGGAATACCCGTTTTTATTCAGATAATCCCTCACATATTCAGTGAGAGAATCCGGGCCTTCCGATCTCTGAACCAGTATTCCGGCCGGCTTGTTTATCAAAAGGATATCCCTGTCCTCATAGAGGACCATCTTCGAAATATCAACGGCCGTTTTTTTGTTGCTCTCCTTTTTTTGTCCCCTGTTTTTCCCTTTTTCTTCCGGCTTTTCTTTTTTATGCTCCGAGAGCAGCAGCAATGTGTCATCGGAAAGAAAAAGACGAATTACATCACCGTCTTTGAGGATCGTACTTCCGTCACTTTTTTTCCCGTTCAGCAAAATATTTTTCTTTCGCAGCATTTTGTAGACGAAGCTTTTGGGCGCCTTATTAAGATATCTGAAAAGATACTTGTCAAAGCGCTGTCCGCCGTCGCTTTGTTTTATAGTGATCTCTGTCATTTACAGTGCCACCGCCATCAGATTATGAAGGATAAGCTCCTCACCTGTAAGGTCCGGATATCTGTCATCGGGTTTATATCTGAAGCTGCTTCTCAACGATTCCGCATGAATATTCATGCTGTCGAGCCTTTCGATGAATTTTCCCGAATCGGAAAGTACCGCCACATTGCAAGAGTAGCCTGCCGCCCTCAATGTGTTCGTGATATGCTGTTCAAGAAACGCTCTGTCAAACTTTTTGAAGGTGGATAAGCCGACAATATTGTTTCCGCATATTGCAACGGCGTCGAGAAGGGTGCTCTTATCCCTTGTAGTCAGATAGAGTTCGTAGGCAAGTGTCAAATCACCCCTATGCTCTTCGATTTGAGAATGCAGATCGTCCGGAATAGACCTGATCGTAAAAAACATAATCGCATTTACTATAAATCTGCACGCCGGAAGGCATGCAACGATAGCAATTATGGAAATAATATTTTTATTTGTTCCGGTGATCACAAAAGCAGCGATATAAGTTCCTATGGGAATTATCAAAAGTATCAAAGAGATAATTACCTTGGAAAATCTGTTGTATCCGATATATCCTGCCTCGCCTTTTTTTACTTTATTCATAAAACCTCTCTTTAAAGCTGATTAAATAATGATCCGCCAGTTCTTTTTTTTCGTTTTCGACCTCTTTCGAGTACTCATCGTAAATAGCTGCTGTTCTCATACCCGCATTTTTTCCCGCAGTGATCCCCATCGGCACATCCTCAAACACAAGACATTTTTCCGGAGATGCTCCGAGAAGCTTTGCCGCATAGAGATAGACATCGGGCTCGGGCTTGTTTTTTCCCACATCGTCGCATGTGGAAATTGCCTGAATGTACTTCATTAGTCCCCGCCTTAAAAGGGTCTCCTCGATAAGCTGTCTGCTGTTGCTTGAAGCAATGCCGCATTTAATGCCCCGATCATTCAGATCCGCCAAAAACTCAGCCGCACCTTCCTTGAATTGAAGCTCATAAACATATTTATCATGAGACATCCTGTGCCAGTCGGACTTAATGGTATCGAGATCGTCCTTCAGATTAAAACGCTTTTTAAAATACACTGCGGTTTCGTGATAGCTCAGTCCTTCCAGATCACGCTGGATCCTTTCGGGAACCTCTATCCCCAGGCCTCCGAGATACTCCTCGTCGATCTCCTTCCACATGCCCATACTGTCAATCAGCGTCCCGTCCAGATCAAAAATGACAGCCTCAAAATCATCGATCTTTATCATTTATACTCCTCAGTATTTACAAAATGTGCATCCTGTGCGTGATATCCCTCGGCAAGTATATCAAGATGCTTTGCAAACCGCTTCAACTCGCCGATATCGTTCCTTTTGTACACCTTATAAAATTCTTCCTGGATCTTTTCGGCCTCGCGCTTACTGGAGACCTTATACATATCCTCAATATTATACAGAATATCCCTGAGAAGGAATTTTCTCATATTTGAATCAATCTGGGCGTCGATGATCTCGCTTCGTACCGAAGACATTACCCCGTCGAGAGTATTGATGGCTTCTGCCGCCATCTCCAGCTTCTCGGCAACGTGCTCCGGAATATTTCCGCGGTATTTGTACTGCAGATCATGTTCAGTGGTGGCCCAGAAATTCATAGCCATGGTCCTGACCTGTATCTCCGCCCTTATCGTCTTCGGACCTCTGAAGCTGTTTACTTCGTATTCAACAATGAGATGAAAGCTCCTGTATCCGCTCTGTTTAGGGCTCTCAACGTAGTCTTTCTTTTCGATGATTTTAATATCGCTTCTTTTTTCAAGAAGCTTTATTACCTTTGGGATGTCTTCGGAAAACTGACATATTATCCTTATTCCGGCAATGTCCTCTATCTCATTTTCAAAATCCTCGAAAGAGACATTTTTTCTTTTCATCTTTTCAAGGATACTGTTGATGCTTTTAACTCTCCCCTTAACACTTTCTATGGGAGAATATACATTGTTGAGAATATACTCTTTTCTTGCATTATTCAGTTTAAGAACCAGCTCCTGTACTGCCTGATCATAAGGTTCGAGCAATTCTCTCCAAAGCTGTATTTCCATAGTGATACCTCATATCAGATCTTTTCTAATACCATTAACAAGTAATCGCGGATGCGTTCAACCGAAGCCTTGCTGAGCAGCTCATTCGGAGTATGGATGTCGTAAATATCCGGACCTATGGAAACGATATCCATATCCGGATACATATCCGAAAAAACGCTGGTCTCAAGACCGCCGTGGATTACCTCTATGCGGGGTTCGCAGCCAAATGCATCTACATACAGCCCCTCCATAAGTTTCAGTAAAGCTGATGATTCGCGGAACTCCCACGCAGGATAGTCTCCGTCCTGAATCGTTTTTCCTCCCAGGCTTTCGGCAAGGGAAATTATACGGCCGCAGAGTACATCCTTCTCTTCGTTTACGGAAGATCTCGCCATAATTTCGATTTTAATATTTTCGCCCGCCAGTGACAGTATGCCTATATTTGATGAAACCAGAGGGACACCGACAAATCTTTCATCAGATTTCTGCACGCCGTCGGGTACTTTACCGATGAAATCAAGCGCCGATACGCTTGAGTCCTTTGAAATACACTTATATTTTGCTTCTTCAGTTTGTTTTTTTACAATGCTGATTCGGACATTGTCATCGGTTTCGGAAAGGCTTTTCTCAATTTCCCCTGCCCTGTCCGTAAGAAATCTGACAGCCTTCTCCTCATCCGCCCCAAAAACAAGAATTTTGCATTCCGCTTCCGAGGGGATCGCGTTCCTTTTAGATCCGGCCGAAATATCTATGATACCGATAAGATCATCCTCTATCAAGGGCAATAACAGACCGGATATCAGCTTGACGGAATTTGCCCGGTTTTTATTGATATCCTCACCGGAATGGCCCCCTGCAAGACCGGTTAGCTTTATGTCGTAGCAGAATCCCCGTTGCTCAGATGTGCCGAAAGGAAAATCAACTATAATATCTCTTCCCCCGGCACAGCCGACGGTCAAAACCTTTTCCGATTCGGAATCAATGTTGATCATATACCTTCCGGAAAGCCATGATCTGTCAATAAGGCCTGCACCGACCATGCCCACTTCCTCATCAACGGTAAACAACGCCTCAATTGCAGGATGCGAAATATCTTCCGAGTCAAGCACAGCAAGTGCATAGGCCATTCCTATACCGTCATCCGCGCCCAAAGTGGTGTGGAAGGCACTGATATTATCGCCATCTTCAATAAGCTCAAGCGGGGAGTTCTCAAAATCATGTTCAAATCCCGGATCTTTGAGGCATACCATATCCATGTGAGACTGAAGTATCACGGCAGGCGATGACTCTCTGCCTAAAGCAGCTTGTTTGTATATTACTACATTTCCGTATTCATCCTGCCTGTAATCCAGTTTTCTGTCTCTTGCAAAGCTCACAAGATAAGAACTGATCTTTTCATTGTGGTAAGACCCCCTGGGTACAGCTGAAATCTCTCTGAAAAAATCTAAAACATTCATAATTATTTATAACGCACATACACAAATACAGGGAGACGATAAAACCGTCCCCCTGTATCTAATAATCGACAAAATCAACGGAGAAAAGAGCCAAAAGCAGCCCTTTAAATCTCCCGCACAGTCACACGGACGTATTATTCGTCCATGTCACCGTAAAAATCAGATTCGGGATCATCGTTGATATCATAATCATAGGATGAAACCGAAGCAGACTCAGCTGCTGAAGGTGCGGAAAGCTCTGAACGGTTGCTCTTTACGATATCAAGAGCACTCTTTAAAGACTCACTGAGTCCGTTAAAACGCGGAACAACATCATTGAGAGTGTTTTCAACAATGTTCTGAACGCTCTCCATAAGCTCATCGGTATAAGAAATAGCAGAAGATCTGATGTTGTTTGCATCCTCGGTAGCCGAATCAAGAATATCCTGAGCCTGCTGATTTGACTTATTGATAGTCTCGTTTGCCTGGGCATATGCCTGCTGCATAACCTCGCTTTCACTTACTATCTTCTGAGCCTCAGCCTTTGCATCTGCGATGATCTGATCCGCCTTTGACTGAGCGTCAGCCAGAATGGCGTCTTTATTTGAAATTATTTTCTGGTATCTCTTTATCTCATCCGGAGTCTTAAGTCTGAGCTCTCTTAAAAGCTCTTCCAGCTCTTCCTTATTTACAACGATCTTTGTTGTTGAGAGAGCCTGAAACTTACATCCGTCTATAAACTCTTCAATCTCTTCAATAATCTGTTCAATTCTGCTTTCCATACCCCTATCTCCTTATTTACCGTTCTGAAATCTTTCATACAACCTTTCAGCGACATATTCCGGAACAAATCCATATACATCGCCGCCAAACATAGCAACTTCCTTTACCGTACTGGAACTCACATATGCATACTTCAAATTTGTAATAAAGCACATGGTATCAATGGAACTGTCCATTGCGTAATTCATCTGTGCCAGCTGCAATTCATATTCAAAATCCGTCGTCGCACGAAGCCCTCTCACAATGGTGTTGGCGCCGCACTCCCTGGCAAAATCCACAGTCAGTCCGGCAAAGGATCTGACTGTGACATTTTCCATATCTGACGTCACTTTTTTTAGTATATTAACACGTTCATCAATAGAAAACAACGGAGATTTTGACGAATTGTTCAGTACTGCAACTACAACCTCATCAAACTGTCTCGATGCTCTCATTATTATATCCATGTGACCGTTTGTCACAGGATCGAAACTCCCCGGGTATACCGCTCTTCTCATTACTGCTCCTTTACCATTTTTCTAATAAACACATGCTTATGGGTTTTGTAGTTTTTTACTTTGAAAATTTCAAACCCAAGATCGGTAAGATAATAAAAATCAGTATTGAGCAGAGTCTCAACCACCATAATGCCGTAATCCTCAAGTATATTGTTCTTCGCTATTAGTTCAATACTGCCTTTTTCAAGCTCTTTCCCAAAAGGCGGATCCATAAAAATAATATCGAATTTCCGTGAAAAACAGCCCGCCAAAAACACACCGGCATCCTGAGCTCTCACATCGGCACGCTCAGAAAGACGTGTAAATCTCAGATTTTCGTCAATAATCTTTAATGCAGCTCTGCTTTTTTCAACAAAAACACAGCTATGAGCTCCTCTGCTCAGAGCTTCGATACCCACAGCACCGCTCCCCGCGTAAAGATCAAGAAATCTGCACTCGGGAACGTCAAACCCCAGGACATTAAAAAGAGTCTCCTTAGTTTTATCGGTAGTAGGTCTGACATCATTTCCGGATACCGTCTTCAGCGGAAGACTTCTTGCCGTACCGGCGATCACTCTCATATCATCTCTCCGTGATTGTGATAATTAAGACGCCAGTCAAGTGCTCCGCTGTCAAGACCCATTACCAGCATTTCCGCTGTGGCAATATTTGTGGCAATAGGAATTTTATATCTGTCGCAGGCCTGAAGAATATTGATCACATTCTGAAGGTAGCCCGAGGATTCGTTTGGATCGTAAAAACAGATCACCATAT
>JBMNQZ010000006.1:0-49832 GCA_050944395.1 Lachnospiraceae bacterium | reverse complement strand
TATTTAATATCAAAATTAGTTATCAGTGATAACTTTCGTATTATAACATATATTTTTTTATAGTCAAATATTCATAATTAACCAAAAAACATTCAATACTTCACTGAAGCTATACTCATAAACCAACGGATACTTCTGAACAGCAAAAAATCGGGAAAAATTACATGAATAACACAAAAGAACAGCTTATCCTTGCCGGACTTGAAGAAATAAACACTCACGGAATAGCCGGCTTTTCCACGCGCAGAGTCGCAAAAAACTGCAATATATCCTGCGCTGCTCCTTACAAGCATTTTAAGGACACCGACGATTTTATCTCTGAGATCCTCGGATATATAAATGACATGTATATCTCCGAGCAGCAGCTCGTCCTGGAAAAATATAAGGATTGCTCGTCCAGAGAACGCCTCATAAAGGTGTCTCTTCATTATATCCGCTTTCTGGTGGAAAACCCCGAATTCAGACGCGTCATCATGCAGAATTACAATAACTGCGATGAAAAATACCGTTGCCTCAGAGGACGCTTAAGCTCCCAGACCTATGATCTTGTTTCGGAATACTGCCGGGATGTCAATATGAGCGATGAGGCGCGCAGCAGAAAAACATTCATGATCCGCTCCATCATTTACGGCTCCGCCCTGTTTTTCGACAACAATGAAATGGAGTACAACGAAGAAAACATGCAGATGGTGTGCGATATGCTGAACCGGGAATTCGACCTTCCGTGACGCACCATTTTATTCTATTTGCGGAGCGCTTTTTTAACAGCAGTATATTCGATATTCGATGCCTGATTTGATGCCTTAATTTTGGATTCCCGGCTTGGCGGGCATTCTCCTACGCTTGGTTGAATGCCTTGATTTTAGCTTTCCGCCTTGGCGGGCATTATTCGTCGATGAAGTTTATATATACCGCTAGGGACATTCTCCGGATGTGCAATAATGATTTTCCCCACAAGAAAAAAGGCGTCTTCGCTTTTTTAAGCAAAAACGCCGTTAATCCTCCGGTACTGTTAAAGCCCGAACTTTTCTTTTATTATCTCCACAAGGAAATCTGCACTTCTGTCCATTCCCAGAAGAGAAGAATTAATCATAATATCCTGATGATTCTTGTCATCCGGATAATATCCGCAATGTCTTCTGTGTTCATGGTCCCTTTTTGAATCCATCTCAACCACCATTCTCCTGGCCTCTTCCTTTGAACATGAATACTGGTTCATACAGTTGAGAACTCTCACATCAAAGGGCGCATAAATGAATATTCTGATCAGATTATCCATCCCCTCGAGAATATAATCTGCGCACCTTCCCACAAACACCGATGATTCCTTTCCCGCAAGATAGGTGATCACATTACTCAATTCCTGAAAACGATTTTCACTTTCATCCCACTGATTCATTCCATGGGTTGACATAAGTTTTTCAAGAGGTGTGAGGGCCTCCCTCTTTCTCATCTGTCGGTTAGCTTTCAAAAGATCCGCAGGAAGATTCTGTTCCTGCCACTCTTTTGTCAGAATATCACTGTCATAATAACTTATGCCCAGAGTCTCAGCAATCTTTTTTCCTATCGGACGGCCATAGCTGCTAAACTGTCTGGTTATAGTAATATTATATTTCATATTCATTTCACTCCGTAAAACTCACCGCTTTTTCCAAGAGAAATCTTACATCAATAATCCGCAAATTGCAAATCCTATTGCAGCAAGTCCCGCAGAAATAAGTACATAGGGCATCTGTGACAGCGCATGCTCTATATTATCGATACCCGCGCTCTTTGATGACAGCACCGTGGCATCCGCATAGAAGCACGCATGGCTTCCAAAAGCACCTCCGGAAATGATGGCAGCCATCGTCAGCGGAAGATTTGCCCCGAGGGCCGCGCACAGCGGAATGAAGAGCGGTATTACAACGGCACTCATTCCCCAGTCGGAGCCGGTGGCAAATGCCAGCGCTCCGAGAAGAAGGAATGATATAGCCGGGAAAAGCTTCGGAGTCAGAAGAGGTGTGACAAGCTCTATTATATAGGAGGTCATTCCCATTCTGTCACACACCTCGCGAAGTGCAAAAGCGGCAACGAGAAGGAAAAATATCGAGAGCATATCACCGAAGCCGCTGACCGCGGTCTCGAAAAACTCTTCCATAGTAAGAAGCTTTCTCGGAACATATAAAACCAGACATACCACAAGAGCCAATATAACTCCTATGAGTACCTCCCCGGTTATTACCGTCACCACAATAAGAGTCAGCATAGGAATAATAAAATTCCAGACACTTCCGTCTGCCTCAAAGCCCTCATAGGCATCATGATTATACTTTATACTTCTCTCCGAGTATGTCATTCCCGTTTCGGCCACACGCTTATAAGCAGTTTTCATGTATCCCAGCTTCGGATAAACACCCAACGCAAAAAGAAACACTGTTATCAGCGCCAGAAAAGGATAAAAGCAGAACGGGATGGCGTGAAGATAGGCCGACATACCTGTAGAATATACAGAGGACACCGCCTCCTGCTCCATAAAGAGCTGGGAGTAAAATACAGCCCAGGTCGAGATAGGAAGAAGGACACATACCGGTGCACCCGTTGAGTCAAGGATAAATGCCAGCGTCTCCCTCGGAACCTTATTTCTGTCATACAGATTCTTCATGCATGTTCCTGTCGTAAGAACATTCAGATAATCATCTATGGAAATAAGAAATCCCATAATATATGTGGCAAACATGGTCTTTCTCGGTGTATTGCAGAACTTTCCGATGAGCTTCGAAAATCCGAATGTACCCTTTGAAGCTTTAAGAAGAGCAATAAGGCATCCGAAAAGACCGCATACCAGCCAGAGCCATGCATTATCAGCCACAACATCCTGAAGTATCTGCACCCAGTCCCCGAGAAAATTCTTTCCCGAGACAAATATACATCCAATGAGGGAACCTAAAAGCAGACACTCCGTGCATCGCTTTGTTATCACCGCAAGAATGATAACTGCGATTACCATAATTAAAGCTATTAATCCGGTAGACATATCCCCGCCTTTCTATGATCCATAAGAATAATGTCCTGATAATGGCGCAGGCGCACCACCCCCGTCAGGAGACAGCGCGCCCTGCCATATAAAATAACTTATGCGAATGTAAATACAGTACCTGTCTTTCCTTCGAGAGCATCAATAGCTTTATCAAGAGAGGTAATAATAGCTTTTTTGCCCGGATTTGAACGTACGAATTTCATACAAGCCTGTACTTTAGGGAGCATGCTTCCCGGTGCGAAGTGGCCTTCATCGCAGTAACGGGCAGCATCATTAAGCGAAACATGGTCAAGATCCGTCTGGTTCGGTGTACCCCAGTTAATGGCAACCTTCTCAACCTCTGTAAGGATCATGAGGCAGTCGGCATCCATATTCTCAGCGAGAAGCTCAGCTGCAAAATCCTTATCAATAACAGCTGCAACGCCCTCAAGAACACCGTTAGGCTTCTCTATTACCGGAATACCGCCGCCGCCGCAGGTAACAACGATAGATGTATTCCAGAGCTGCTTAACTTCGTTAAGCTCAACGATTCTGCGCGGAAGCGGAGAAGCAACGACTCTTCTGTAACCGCGTCCTGCATCCTCTTTTACCTGATATCCCTTTTCCTCGATGAGCTTGTCAGCTTCTTCCTTTGTATAGAATCCGCCGATCGGCTTTGTAGGATTCTGGAAAGCAGGATCATTCTCATCAACAACCATCTGTGTAACAAGTGACACAACAGGAATGTTGATATTTTTCTTTGCAAGTGCATATTTAAGGCACTGCTGAATGTGATAACCGATATATCCCTGACTCATTGCTCCGCAAACGTCAAACGGCATTACCGGAACAACATCTGCAGCAGTCTCACTTGAAAGAAGGATTCGTCCAACCTGAGGTCCGTTTCCGTGTACAAGCGCGATCTCATATCCGCTGGCACTGATTTCAGCTATGCTGTCGCATGTAGAGCGTACTACTTCGAGCTGTCCCTCAGCTGTCGGAGCACTTTTTTTGCTCTGCAGAGCGTTTCCGCCGAGAGCGATGACAATCTTAGACATATTCTTTCCTCCGTCGATACCGATTATTAGTCGATTCCACGTGCAGCCATGAATTTCTCAAGGTTTTCTTTTGCTGCTTCCATGGTGAGCTTTGACGGTGCCTGCTGTCTCTGATACTGTGTAAGGTAAACAAGAAGACCACGCATAGCAGTAAGTCTGTTTCCAGCCTCATCCCAGCAAAGTGATGACTCAGAATCAGCAACTTCATCAGTAACGTCCTCGCCGCGTGTTGCAGGCAGGCAGTGCATGAACTTGCATCCGATGTTTCCGAGAGACATAAGCTCACGGTTAACCTGATAATCCTTGAAGAGAGCAACACGCTCTTCAACCGGCATCTCTGACTCATATAAGCCATACCAAACATCTGTGTAGATGAAGTCTGCACCCTTAACAGCTTCTCTGTCGTCTGTAATAAGGAATGTTCCGCCTGACTCCTTGCAGTTCTCTTCCATGATCTTGATGTAATCCGGATAATCATAATCAGGATTAAGAGCCTTAAGTCCTTCAAGATTGTCCTGAATCCATTTGCCCTTCGGTCCGTACTGAACAAAGTTCATACCAAGCTTTGTGCAGATCATACCAAGTGAAGCGCAAACCTGTGTGCCGTCGCCTGTGAATACAACCTTAACGTCTTCAAGCTTCTTTCCTCTCGGAAGATTCTCCATGATGGTGCAAAGGTCACCGATCTCCTGTGTCGGGTGATTCCAGTCAGACATTCCGTTAAGTACCGGGATTGAGCAAGCCTCAGCAAGATCAACAACTGTCTTGTGCGCGATAACACGTGCCATACATACATCGATAAGCTGTGAAAGAACCTTTCCTGTATCGCCGATTGTCTCATGTCCGCCGAGCTGGATCATTCCGGGTCCGAGGTACTGAGCGTGTCCGCCGAGCTGCTCCATAGCTGTCTCAAAAGAAACACGTGTTCTTGTTGATGACTGCTGGAAGATCATTCCGAGTGTTTTTCCCTTAAGGAGTGGCGGATTGTATCCTGCTTTGATACATTTCTTAATTTCAAGTGAAAGGTTGATAATGTCAAGAAGTTCTTCTTTTGTAAAATCATTTGTGTCAATGAAATGTCTTACTCCATTAGCATACATAATTTTTTTCTCCTATTTTTTCTGTATTTTTTGCTAAATTTAGCGGGACGGATATATGACGCCCCGCTGATTTTCAATTTACTTAAAGTGGATTATTTAACGATTCTCTTCGGCTGCTGCTGTGTAATGCAGTGGATATTTCCTCCGCCGTAAGCAACTTCTGTTGTGAGAACGCCAACAACCTCACGCTCCGGATAAGCAGCTTTTACCTGCTCAACTGCAAGTGCATCATTCTCATCGCCGTACTGCGGAAGAATAATAGCTCCGTTAACGATAAGGAAGTTGAGGTAAGAAGCGATTGAAACTTCGCCTTCCTCACGCGGAATAGCACCCTCTGAATAATCGATAGTTGCAGCATCCTTTAAGTAGCACGGCTCTTTTGTTACACAGAGTTTGTGAACTTTGAGCTTACGTCCCTTAGCGTCTGTCTGCTCGCAGAGGAACTTGTAAGCTGCCTGAGCTTCCTTGTAGAACGGATGATTCTCATCTTCTGTGTAGATGCAGAGAACTTCACCCGGACGAACGAAGCATGCTACGTCATCGATATGGCCGTTTGTCTCGTACGGATCAATACCGTCTTTTACCCAGATTACTTTTTCTACATTGAGGTAGTCCTTGAGATACTGCTCAAGCTCTTCCTTTGTCTTATCCGGGTTACGGCTCTCGTGAAGGAGGCACATTTCTGTTGTAAGGCATGTTCCCTCGCCGTCAACGTGGATAGAACCACCCTCTAAAACGATGCCCGGCTTGTATGAATCAGCGTCAACGATCTCGCACATCTTACGAGCGATCATTGCATCCTGATCCCACGGGAAATAAAGTCCGTCGATAAGTCCGCCATATGCATTGAAATCCCAGTCTACAGCGCGGAGGCCGCCCTTGTCATTTACAAGGAAAGTAGCACCTGTATCACGAATCCATGAATCATTGTTTGTCATTTCGATAATGCTGACATTTTCTGTTCCGCCAAGACGAGCGATTGCATTCTCGTACTGTGCAGGCGGTACGCACATCTTTACAGGCTCAAATTTTGCGATTGCTCTTGCAACATCGCAAAAAGCTTCCTGAGCCGGCTTTGCACCAAGTCTCCAGTTTCCGTTCCACCATGGCCAAAGCATCCACACGCACTCCTGCTCTTCAAATTCACCAGGCATTCTGTAGCCATCCATCTTAGGTGTTGTACCTTCAATTCTCTTTGCCATTTTAAGTAGCCTCCTGTCTGTAAAAAATGATTGTTGTTTATTATTTCATACGGCACAGCCCATAGCTACGGCCGTGCCGCTGATTACCGTTGTATTTGTTCTATTATTTCTTTCTTCCTCTAAGCTTAATAAGTATCTCGCCGAGGGCGATTGCGATGATCGCGCCGATAGTGATCGGGAGAACGCCTGCAAGTGTTTCAGCATCGAATGAAAGCGGAACAGCTGTAAAGATTACTGAAACGATGATGAGAATCATCGGAATAATAGCCATAAGCTTAAGGAGTACCGGGCCGCCCGGAACCTTATACGGACGTTCTCTGTCCGGATCCGTCTTACGGAGCTTGAGGAATCCCGGGAATACCGGAACGTAGCTCAGAAGGAAGAGAACGAGGTTGAGTGCGAAGAAGCTCCAGAAAAGCTCTGAATCGGGAGCTACAACAGCCATGATCACACCGAGGATAACAACTACAGTTGCAACGATACCTGTCATTAGGATACCGCCTATCGGCATGTCGTTCTTTGCTGAACGCTTAGCAAATATCTTCGGCATATCATTGTTGTCAGCTGCATAAGCTGCACACTCATGAACACCTGTTGACCATGAGATCATGTTTCCGAAGAGTGTTACCATGAACAGAAGTGCGATAGCACCGATAAATACTCCGCCTTCTTTTCCCGTGATGGCGATAAATGCATCGATAAGTCCTGAGTCGGCAGCAATCTCTGATGTAGCAATAGCTGAACCGATACCGAATCCAGAGAAGAGATAAACAGCTGCGATAACAACACCGCCGATTACGATAGCCTTCGGGATATCCTTCTTCGGATCCTTCATGTCATCTGAGAATGTACAGATAACTTCGAAACCAAGCATATTGAAGATGATAACTGAGATAAAGCTTAAGCTGTCAAGATCGAAGCTCGGAAGGAATGTTGCTGCACTCATATCATTTGTGAAGCCATTCTTTACAATGAAGTAAATTCCCATTGCTCCGACGATAACCGCAAGCGCAACTTTGATAACCGCACAGATGTTAAGGATTACAACGCTGTCTGCAATCGGATATGTACAAATAAATGTAACGATCCAGATGTAAGCAAGCTGAATAATGAGACTTACGAAAATGTTGAGTTCGATTCCGAATGCAATACTGATAAGATCAGGAATCATAACTGCAAGTGAAGCCATCCAAAGCGGGAAGTTAGCCCAATACCAATATGAGCATCTTGCGCCCCATTTTGTGTTTGGATATGCTGCGTGAACCCAGTCATAAAGTCCGCCTTCTCCTGCGTATGCTGTACCTAACTCAGAAGAGATAAGGCCATAAGGTACAAGGAAAAGAACGATCATGAAGATCCACCAGAAATACTGTGTGTTTCCGAGTGCTGCTACCGGAGCCGCTGCCTCTGCTACGAATACTACGCAGATCAGAGTCGCGATAATGGAAAACAGCGAAATTTTTTTCTTTTTTTCCATACTATCCACCTCTCTTGTCTTTTGCCCGAGCCCCTGTTTCTCGCCCGAAGCTTCCTTATATAGAATAAACTCTAAAGAAACTCTTTTGCCTTCTGCCGGATCCTTGCCGAACCGTTCTTTTTCGGATCTTTCATTTTATCCGGACATCCTGCATACGGAAAGAAGAACTTAACAGGGTCTCTGTCTGTTTGATTTCGATAAAATTTTATCACGGCTTCCACACAGTTTAAAACAACATTTTAGTAATCTTGCAGATAGATTTTTGTAACCTTAAAAAAGGATTAGTGCAAAGTGCAATAAACCCTTATTGCTATTTTGGGTTATTTCACGGATTATTTGTCATCATATTATACTTTTTTATGATTTTTTAAAAATCAGCCCTTATTTATTAATAAAATTTTTGAAATTCTGTATCGACGGACAAATATTTTATTTATTCGCCGGCTATGATTTTTTGCATGTCTGCTGTCGAATTTTAATGCCGTTCCAAAGAGGTGGACAAAATCTCAAAACTGTGCTATAAAGATTTTAATACATAACGAATAGCAACCCGTTAGATCTTATGCACCGTTCAATGAAATTTCAGGAGGTGCGTTTTTATATATGTGAAAATTTTCCCTATGTCTGTACCGTATAGGGATTCGAAAGGCAAAAGAAATGCTTACAATACTGTATCTGATGTACAGCGAACTTCAAATTATGCTTTTTGCAGGAATAATCAGCATTTTTCTTGTTCTTAATGTCCTGAGAAAAAAGCGCTTTTCTCTTCCGGTCATCATTCTCTACATATTATATATTGTTGATTCTCTCATAATAATGCTGACCGAGCAGTCGCCTTTATTTGCCGAATGGTATAATCACTCATTTATCAACACCCCCATTATCAAGACATTTATCTTTTTGGGCTATGCCATGTGCATGATGATGATCTGGAACTCGTTTATGCGTTCATCGTTTTCCATGATGCAGGCAGTGCTGCTTATTATCTTCGGACTCTGGCTTATTATAGTTCCGTTTACAGGCCACGACCCTATTCACATGTGGCTCTATTTCGAGGGATGGTCGATATTTGCCATAATGCTCTGCATTTACGGACTTTTCAGGCTCCGAACACTGAAGCACGCAGGCGCCGGCATGTCAAACAGCCGCATCCGCATTATACTGGTGGCAACTATAATATTCTCATTGGCAATAATGATCGAGGACGCCTATGTCATCTTTAATATTGACAATTACTCTGTCGCAGATCTTTCAATACAGTCAAGATCGTTCAGTGAGGACATGCTGAGAATTTTCTACTCGGTTTTCTGTATAATCCAGTTCGTGAATCAGTTCAGCTCGTCCTGCATAAATGTATCCGACAACTTCTTCCTGCTTTCTGAAGAAAAAGACAGGAAAAAAATATCCGAGAAAAATGTGCCGGAAAAAAATGCTGCGGTTGGAAATGCTGCGGTTGGAAATGCTACGGGCGGAAAAGCATCCGATGGGAATCCACCTGACGATAATACATCCGGCGAAAATGCACCTGACGAAAATGCGTCTGAATGGAATATCCCCCGCGCAGGCAATGCGTCTGAAGAGAATGCACCGGGCATAATTGCACCTGACAATATCACGGCTACCGGAAAAGCGCCGGTACCGGAGATCAATCTGAAGCTCATCAGATTCGGAAAATACTATAACCTCACAGAAAGAGAGCTGCAGGTACTCGATGAGGTCCTGACCGGGAAAAATAACGCCTCGATTTCCGAGACCCTGTCCGTCTCCATCGGAACCATCAAGGCGCATGTCCATAACATCCTTTTCAAGACCGATGTGGGAAAGAGAAGCGAGCTGGTGTCTCTGTACGACGAATTCGAGTAAAAAGGAGCATGGTCGCTACTGCGCCATAATCCCAATTGCGCGAGTGCGTATCTTTAACAAAGCGTTTTTTGAAAATAAAATTCCGAAGAATTTTCCAATAAAAAAAATATCGGCCAGCCGATATTTTTTTATTTGTCGTTATCAATCATTTTCAATAAAGGCATCGTGAACCGCATTTGCAGCGCGCTCCGCATCCCTCTCTTTTACGAGTACGGTCACTCTTATCTCGGATGTCGAGATCATGTTGATGTTGATTCCGTCATTGTAAAGCGCCTCAAACATTTTTGCGGCAACACCCGGGTTTGTCATCATTCCCGCGCCTACGATAGAAACCTTGGCAACATCATGGTTCACATCGATCTTATGGAAGTTAAGCATAGTCTTATTTTCCTCAAGAAGTTTAACCGCATCACCCGAATCATCCTCATTTACGGTAAATGAAATATCCTTCGTGCCGTCACGTCCGATGGACTGAAGAATAATGTCTACATTGATTCCGGCCTTTGCAAGTACGTTGAACACCTTAAATGCAATTCCCGGAACATCCTGAAGTCCGATAAGTGAGATCCTGACTGCGTCTTTATCGACAGCCACACCGCTGACCAACATTTTTTCCATTTTTATATCCTCCCTGACAAAGGTTCCCATTGAATCATTTAGACTGGAGCGAAGATGTATCGGAATATTGTATTTCTTCGCCATCTCAACAGATCTGTTGTGAAGCACTCCCGAGCCGAGACTGGCAAGATCCAGCATCTCGTCATAAGTGATCTCGTCGAGCTTCTTTGCGTTCTTCACATATCTTGGATCAGCAGTAAAGATGCCGTCCACATCAGTGTATATCTCACAGGAATCCGCCTTGAGAGCTGCCGCAAGAGCAACAGCGGTGGTATCGGAACCGCCTCTTCCCAAAGTAGTGACATCATTGTACCTGTTAACGCCCTGAAAGCCCGTCACTATAACGACTTTTTTGGCATCAAGCTCATGAAGGACACGCTCTGTTCCTATTTTTTTGAACCTGGCATTTCCGTAGGTTCTCGTAGATTTCATCGGAACCTGGAAAGCATTCAGAGAAATTGAAGGGATCTTCATTGTGGCAAGCGCCATGGCCATGAGTGATACCGAAACCTGCTCTCCCGTAGTAACGAGCATGTCCAGCTCCCTTTTTGACGGATTCGGATTGATATCCTTAGCCATTGCGATAAGCTCATCTGTAGTCTTTCCCATTGCCGAGAGAACTACCACTATATCATTTCCGTTATTGTAGTCCCAGGCGATCCTGCGGGCCACATTAAAAATACGCTCTTTGTTTCCGACAGACGTGCCGCCGAATTTTTTTACAATAAGCATTTCATTATTCCTCGATTCTAACCCTAATCATTTTAACAACATTCCCGATCCCCGATACTGCGGATTCAAATTCATCCTCAGTCATCGCCGCCGTCACAAAGGCAAATTCATCCCTTCCGTCAAGGCAGACGCATTCCACATCTCCGAACGCGGAAGAAATCGTCTCGTCCAGGCTCTCAACGTCCCCCTCGACTCTTACAAAGAACCTGCTTTCCATTTTTCCGGACGGGAATACCTTAAGTTCATCATCCCTCTGTCCGGCCATGATATTTCTGCCCTTGTTTTTGATGAGATCCACCACATCAGCTACCACCGCGCTTCCGGTAGGAAGCTTTCCGGCACCTTTTCCGTAGAACATCACCTCTCCGGACATATTGCCCTTTACAAGGATCGCATTAAAGACATCATCCACCAGATACATAGGCGACCTGTCCGAAATGAGCATCGGACATACCATACAGGTTATGCCGCCCTCTATTCTCTTTGACATTCCCACGAGCTTGATCTTCATTCCAAGCGCATCGGCATACTCAATATCCGTGCTGTCAATACCGGTGATTCCCTCGGTTTTGACGTCCTTGTAGGAAACATGCATGCCGAAGGCGATCGCGGAAAGAATGGCAAGCTTTCTGCATGTATCGTGCCCCTCTACATCCGCAGTCGGATCCTTCTCCGCATATCCCAATGCCTGAGCCTGGCTCAGAACTTCGGCATAATCCGCACCCTCAAAGGTCATCTTTGTGAGAATATAGTTCGTTGTTCCGTTCATGATGCCGACAAGCTCTTCTATCTCGTCCGCCGTCATGGCATTGTTTAACGGTCTGATGATGGGAATAGTACCTCCGCAGCTTGCCTCAAAGAGATAATTTGCATTATTCTCTCCTGCAAGCTCCATGAGCTCCTCTCCGTGCTCTGCAACAAGCTCCTTGTTTGATGTGCAGACACTCTTACCGGCGCTTAAAGCTCTCTTTGTAAATTCGTACGCTGCGCCTTTTCCCCCCATCGTCTCAACAACAACGTCTATCTCCGGATCATTTGCGATAATACCGAAATCATGTACGATCGCACTCTCCATCGGATCTCCCGGAAAATCCCTAAGATCCAGGATGTATTTTATCTCAACATCCTCTCCGGCCTTACTGTTTATTGATCTATTGTTGGTCCTTATGACCTCGGCTACTCCGCTGCCCACAGTACCATAACCTAATATTGCAATCTTAGCCATCGTCTTACCTTTTCCTTATGAATTTTGCTGGGATTTCTTCTCATTCAGTGCATTCCATCTGAGATATGCGTTGATAAACTGGTCAATATCCCCGTCGAGAACCTTTCCTGCGTTTGTCTGTTCCTCGTCTGTTCTCAGATCCTTAATCAGCGTATACGGCTGAAGGAAATAAGATCTGATCTGGCTTCCCCAGGCAATATCCTTGATCTCACCCCTTATATCGGAAAGCTTCTCGGCATTCGCCTCGCGCTTCAGCATGAGGAGTTTGATTTTCAATTCCTGCATGGCCTTGTCCTTGTTCTGGAACTGAGACCTCTCGTTCTGACATGTCACGACTATTCCCGTGGGATAGTGTGTGATACGAATCGCCGACGATGTCTTGTTGATATGCTGACCGCCGGCTCCCGAGGACCTGTAGGTATCTATTCTGATATCCTTGTCATCGATCTCGATATCGATGTCCTCCTTGATATCGGGAAGTACATCACATGAAACAAACGATGTCTGCCTTTTTCCCGCCGCATTAAACGGTGAGATCCTTACCAGACGATGAACGCCCTTCTCGGATTTCAGAAGTCCGTATGCGTTGGGGCCGTTGACCTGAAATGTCACCGACTTGATTCCCGCTTCATCTCCGTCCAGATAATCACGCACCTCAACCTCAAATCCCTTTTTCTCGGCCCATCTTGTGTACATTCTGTACAGCATCGAAGCCCAGTCGCAGGCTTCTGTTCCGCCGGCGCCAGGATGAAGTGTAACGATCGCATTATCCGCATCATACTCTCCGGAGAGCAGCGTCCTGAGTCTGAGATCCTCAAAATGCTTTTTGAACTCATCCATCATTTCGATAGCTTCCGGAACAAACTCCGGATCCGGATCCTCCTCTCCCATCTCAATGAGCGCTTCGATGTCGCCCTTCTGGGAAAGCAGTGAATTGTAAGATGCAATCTCGTCCTTGAGACTGTTGAGCAGTTTTACTTTTTCCTGTGCTCTTTCCGGGTTATCCCAAAGACCCGGTTCTTCCATTTCTTTGTCTAATTCCTGTATTCGACGCTCCTTACCAGCGAGGTCAAAGTGAATTCCCCATTTCAACTAATGGTTCCGTATAGGTTCCGATTTCATATTTGATCGGATCAAGTTCTACCATCAGCCCACCTTCTTTCTTAACTTTTATAGTGTTTTTATTTTTTACAAATTCCTATAATACTTGAAAATCCCCTTATTTTCAAGGCTTTTAAGGTGTTATCTTAATCACAAACTTGTTTTTATGCATATATCATAATATAATATTGGAACTTAATTATTTTGATAAACAATATGCTCACGAAAGGTTCACATTATGAAGATAATCATTGCCGGAGACGGCAAGATAGGAAGCACACTAACCAGCTATCTTGCCTCCGAAGGCTACGAAATTACGGTAATAGATATAAAAAAGGAAGCTCTCGATGCCTCCGCGGAAAAAAATGATGTTATGACGATCCACGGCAACTGCGCCGCTTTGAGAACACTTATTGATGCGGGAATAAGGACTGCCGACATACTTATTGCCACCACAAGACTGGACGAGATAAATCTTCTCACCTGCATGACGGCGCGCATGGAAAACTCCAATATCCATACGATTGCCAGAATAAGAAACCCGGAATACTACGATCAGGTCTACAACATGTCGAAGGAATTCGCCATTTCCCTCATGATCAATCCGGAGAGGCATGCCGCGCTTGAGATTTCAAGACTTCTGGAGCTTCCGGGATTTCTTCAGAGGGATTCATTTGCAAAGGACAGGGTTGAGATCGTTGAACTCAGAATCAACAGCACAAGCAAGCTGAATAACGTCAGGCTCTCTGACTTAAGCGGAATCGTTAACGCCAAGGTTCTGGTATGTACAGTCTTAAGAGACGGAAAAGCAATCATGCCCTCCGGTGATTTTGTGCTTGAGCACAATGACAGGATATTTGTCACCGCCGGAACCTCCGAGCTTTCCACCCTCCTTTCGAACCTGGGCAAAATCACGAAAAAAACACGCAAAGTGTTAATAGCAGGCGGCGGAAAAATTTCCTATTACCTTGCAAAAATGCTCATTGCCTCGGGCGTGAAGGTCTCAATCGTAGATATCAATCCGGCAGTGTGCGATGATCTTGCAAGAAAGATCCCCGCGGCTGATATCATTCTGGGAGACGCATCAACCTCACAGATCGCCGACAGCGAACACTACAGCAGCTATGACGCCATCGTTGCGCTGACCGGAAGCGATGAGATGAATATCGTAATATCCCTTTTCGCCCGGGACCTCAATGTGCCCGTGGTGGTGACGAAAGTGGCACGCCAGGGAAGCCTCAATGTAATGGAACGTCTCTCCATCGGCGGTGCTATATGCCCGCAGGACCTGTGCGCAAATGTCATTCTCAGATATGTCCGCGCGGTACGGAATCAGTCGGGCGCCGCTGTATCCGTGCACGGAATTGCCTCGGGAATGGCGGAGGCAGCTGAGTTTGTGGTGGATAATAACACAAAAAATATAGGTGTCCCTCTGAAAAATATCCGGATGAGAAAAAATGTTCTTATTTCCTCGGTGACCAACTCCGGAAAGATCGAGATTGCCAACGGAAATACTACCTTCGAACCCGGAGACACCATAATCGTTGTCTCCAACAAGGATACCTCCATACTTCAGCTTAACGATATCTTTTTATAAGTTCCGGAGGACAGAATGAATTACAAGATAATGAGCCGGTTTCTCTCGAATATCCTTCTTCTGGAGTCACTCTTTATGATACCGGCACTCCTGATTTCCTTCGGCGAGGGAAACCTTAATGCGGCGACCGCATTTTTAATCACCATAGCAGCGACCGCTCTGTGCGGAATTGCCATGCGCTTTTACGGCCGCAACGCAAAAAAAAGCATGTTTGCAAGGGAAGGTCTGGTATGTACAGGCCTTACATGGGTACTTGTTAGCCTTTTCGGTGCGCTTCCTTTTTATTTTTCCGGAGAGATTCCTTCTTATATAGATGCACTTTTCGAAATAGTGTCCGGTTTTACGACCACCGGAGCATCTATACTTAAAAATGTGGAAGCCATGTCCATGGGAATGCTCTACTGGAGAAGCTTCAGCCACTGGCTCGGCGGAATGGGGATCCTGGTATTTCTGCTTGCCCTGACATCGACAAAAGGAAACAATTCGGGAATCACGCTCCACCTTCTGAGGGCGGAGAGCCCGGGGCCTTCTGTCGAAAAGCTGGTCCCCAGCATGCGGAAATCCACAACATACCTCTACGGTATCTACCTGGCACTCACCATCCTTGATATATTTTTCCTGATGCTGGGAGATCTGCCGCTCTTTGACGCTGTCTGCACCGCATTCGGAACCGCAGGCACCGGAGGTTTCGGAATAAAGGCCGACAGCATTGCCGGGTACAGCCCCTATATACAGGTGGTATGCACGGTATTCATGATGCTTTTCGGCATAAACTTCAATATTTACTTCTTCGGCCTCATCGGAAAATTCAAGGATATCTTCAAAGATGAGGAGCTGAGATTTTATCTGGGAACTTTCGCTGTCTCGGCAGCCCTTATCGCATTCAATATCAGCGGTCTGTATTCCACAGTCTCGGAAGCGATAAGACACAGCACGTTCCAGGTTGCATCCATCATGACGACGACCGGATTTGCCACTGCCGATTTTGATCTGTGGCCGGGATTTTCGAAAATGATCCTGCTGGTTCTCATGATATGCGGCGCATCGGCGGGAAGCACCGGAGGCGGTCTCAAGTGTTCCCGCGTTCTTTTAATATTAAAGAGTGCCAAGAGGACCATACAGAAATTTCTGTTTCCGAACAGAGTTTCCGTTATCCGCATGAACGGCAATCCAGTGGACGAAAAGATCATTGACACAACGAACAAATATCTCGGAATATATTTTCTCATCATGTTCATCAGCGTGATTCTCATTTCCGTGGATAATTTTTCGATCACGACCAATATTTCGGCAATGCTTGCGTGCCTTAACAACATAGGCCCCGGCTTTGACGCTGTGGGACCGACCTGCAATTATTTTGATTACAGTATCTTTTCAAAGATAGTACTAATAATCGACATGCTGGCGGGACGACTTGAGCTGATCCCGATCTTATGCCTCTTCGCACCGGCCACATGGAAACGGAGGTAAAATTAAATATGTCATTAAGATTCTTCATAGGTGAACCCGGAAGCGGTATAGATAACGCACTTTACAATGATATTATTGCAAAGGCATGCAGGGAGCCTTTGAAGAATTTTTTTGTCATTGTGCCCGAGCAGTTCACCATGCAGACCCAGCAGATCCTGGTAAATCTCCATCCCGGACATTCGATAACTAACATTGATGTCCTCTCCTTCCAGAGGCTCGCGTACAGAATATTCAACGAGACGGGCTTTACCCGGAACAAAATGCTGGATGAGACGGGAAAGAGTCTTATTCTTAAAAAGATAGCCCTTGATGAGGATGATAATCTGAGATATTTTTCAAAAAAACTCAGCTCACCCGGAAGTACCCGGGAGCTCAAATCCATAATTTCAGAGCTTATGCAGTACAATGTTCCGGAAAAAACATTAAGAGAGCTTTCTCAATCGTCGGAAAATGTTCTGTGTTCCAAGATATCGGATCTTGAGCTGATACTCAGTTCATATCACAAATACCTGAAAGACAAATACATGACAGTTGAGGAGGTGCCCCTCCTTCTGGCGGAAAACATAAAAAAATCTGATTTGCTCAAAGGAAGCGTCATCGCCCTTGCCAACTTTACCGGATTCACGCCGGTTCAGCTTCCCGTCATCCGCGAATTTCTGAAATATGCCTCCGAGGTCATCGTTTCCCTGACACTCCCGGCATCGGAAAATCCCGTTTCCGACTTCAGCGAAACGGATCTTTTTGCCATGACCCGGAAAATGGCCCATGACATCTGTGCTCTTTGCGAGGAGACCGGGACACCCCTTCTCAGGTCATATACCGCTGCGGAGAATTCCCCGGCACGGGCACTTTCGTTTTTGCAGTCAAATATCTTCCGGTACAATAAAAGGACCTTCACGGCCCCGCAGGATGAAATAAGGATCACCCGGCACAAAAATCCCTCGGAGGAGCTCTATTTTGCCGCGTCCGTAATCAATAATCTTGTCAGGACCTCCGGATACAGATACAGGAACTTTGCGGTCATCACCGGAGATCCCGACACATATGCCCCGCTTGCACAAAGGATTTTTACCGAGTGCGGCATTCCTCATTTTATTGACCGGAAAAATCCGGTGATCCACAATCCGTTTGTAAAAATGATCCGTTCCATGCTCGATATCATAAGAAATTCCTGGGACAGGAAAAGCATTTTCAATCTTCTTCGCACCGGACTCACTCCGTTTTCGGACGATGAGATCGATATCCTCGAAAATGCCGTGATTGCCGGAGGAATTCGCGGAAAGACCAACTGGCACAAAGACTGGGTATTTACGGAAAGCACATCCCCGGAGAGCATCAACGTCCTGAGAGTCCGTCTCACGGAGCTTATTGATCCCGTCTCTTCGGTTTTTTCCTCAAAAATGTCTACTGTGAGAGAAAAAACCACCGCCCTTTATGAACTCGGGATGACCTGCCGCGTTCAGATAAAGCTTGCCGAAAAGGAAGAACAGCTGATCCGCGAAGGTAAGCGGGCCGCCGCAGGGGAATATTCCCAGATATATAAGCTTGTCATGGATGTCTACGACAAGCTGGTGGAAATAATGGGGGATGACGGCATATCCTCGTCTGATTACTGCGATATTCTTGAAGCCGCCCTCACTGAAAAAAGGATTGGCATCACGCCCCCGGGAATCGACCGTGTCTTCGTCGGAGATATCGTGCGAAGCCGTACGGACAGTATACGCATCATGTTTTTTGCAGGTGTAAATGAAGGTCATATCGGCATAACCTCCAATCCGTCGGGACTTCTTACGGAGGCTGACAGAGCAGAGCTCCTGCAAAAGGGCATCGTTCTGTCTCCCACCCCCAGACAAAACATGTACAGACAGCGCTATTATCTTTATCTTGCGCTTTCAAAGCCTTCCGACAGGCTTTATCTTTCCTATTCGGTCTCGGGAACTTCCGGGGAGGCTCTGAAAGATGCTTCTCTTATCGGAAGCATCTGCAAACTGTTTCCGTCTCTTAAAATTGACATTCCGGATCCCATGGATTTTTGTGCGATAGAAAAACCGGCGGACGGAATGAGGATTATTCCCAGAGCCATCGGCGATGGCAGCAGGACATCAGACCGAAAAAAATACCCGGAGCTTTTCAACTGGTACAGAAGAAATCCGGAATATTCCCGTTTTGTCCGCATGATTTCCGAAATGCCCGAAAAAGACATGGGAAGCGACTCAATAGGAAAGGCCTGCGCCTCAGCCCTTTACGGAAAGGATATCACCGGATCCGCAACGGGGCTGGAGCAATACGCAAAATGCGCATTTTCGTATTTCCTTAAATACGGTCTGGAGCTTTCGCCCCGGAAAACCCACGAGTACAAGCCCACAGACAGAGGAATGATACTTCACAAAGCACTCGAAAACTATTCCCGGAGCCTGAATTCAAAGAGGATTAAATGGCAGGATCTGCCCTCAGATAAGCAGGCTTCTCTGGCCGAAAGCTGTGTGGATGAGGCAATTCTTTCCTTATCGAATGATCTTTTAACCTCCGACGCACGCTCAAAATATGAGATATCCAGACTCAAACGGCTTATGAAACGAACAGTCTGGGCCGTCACAAAGCATCTGGAAGCCGGAGACTTTACCCCGGCAGGCTTCGAGATCAATTTCAGGGGAAACGACCTTGCAAGCCTCAACAAAGAATTGGAAAACGGGTCAGTTATTCACCTTAGAGGAATAATTGACCGCATAGACATTTATGAAGATGAGTCAAAGATACTGACCTCAATAATCGATTACAAGACAGGCTCTATGGAATTTGACCTCGTACCCTTCTACCACGGCATCAGAATACAGCTCCCGCTTTATATGAATGCCGCCCTTGAAATGATTGAAAAAAGATTCGGAAAAAAAGCCGTGCCGGCAGGCATGCTCTATTACAATATAGACGACCCGATGATCGATTACAGGGAAGGAATCGATTCCGCCTATATCGAATCAAAGATCCTATCGTCCCTCAGATACTCCGGCCTTTTTTCCTCGGAAAAAGAGATCCGGGAGCATGTCTCAAAAGCATCCGGCGAAAAAGGCCTGGCAAATGTCATAGTTCAAAAGAACAGTAAAAATGCCATTGCGGGAACTCCCGAAATGTTTGAATGCATTTCCGGTTATACAGACCATGTGATCCGTAAGATAGGAGAAGGGATCACCGAGGGAAGAACAGGCATAAAGCCATATAAATATAAGGACGCCACCGGATGTCAGTATTGTCCTTACAAAGAAGTATGCGGTTTTGACAATACGCTTCCGGGCTTTGGCTGCGATGTCTTCTCCGAAAACACAAAGACCGTACAGGAAAAGCTCAGGAAATTCAAAAATATAACCGGAGAATTGCAAGATGAAATGGACTGATGAACAGAAAAAAGTAATATATACCCGGAACAAAAATGTTCTGGTCAGCGCCGCCGCCGGAAGCGGAAAAACAGCTGTTCTTGTTGAGAGGATCTTATCTCTCATATGCGATGACGGATACGATGTGGATTCTCTGCTCGTTCTTACATTTACGAAGGCGGCCGCTGGGGAAATGAAGGAGCGTCTCGGAAGTGCGCTCCTCGAGCGTTTTGATACGGACCCGGCAAATGAACATTTGAGAGCGCAGCTTACTCTCATCGACAACGCGCTGATAACCACAATAGACGGCTTCTGCGCATATGTAATAAAAAATTACGGCAATTCCATAGGGCTCGACTGCGGCCTGAGGGTCGCCGAAACCGCAGAGACCGATCTTCTCAAGCAGGACTGCCTCGCGGAATTCATAGAGAGCAGATACGAAAATATGACAGATTCCTTCGAGAACTTTGTCGAATCATTTGCATCCGGAAAGAATGATAACAGCCTTGAAAAAGTAATTCTTTCATTGATGACGATCGCCAACTCCATGCCCGATCCCGAAAAATGGTTTGATGAGGTCAGAAAGGATCTCTCAAAAGATACCCCGGAGGATATTCTTTCTTCAAAATGGACTTCGGGAATATTTTCCTATGCATCAGCCGTATTTGAGCACACAACAGTTATGTGCGAAAAATGTATTGATCTCTGCGGGCAAAAAAACGGTCCGGTATGTTATATTCCCACGCTTGAATCCGATCTTGTACTTCTGAATAAGCTTTCAGGACTTCCATCGGACTACAGCGAAATCCGAAGAGCATTAACAGACAAAAAATTTGACACCCTTTCCGGACCCAGGGGCGCCGATGACGCTGAAAAGGAAATCAGAAAATCTATCAGAGATATCCGGGATACCTACAAAAAATCCATAAATGATCTTTACAAAAACTTCTTCTCCTTCGACCCGGAGGAGCTGGCATCGGATATCTTCAAAAGCTCGGGACCTCTTCTTGAGCTTGTAAACCTGACAGAAGATTTTTCTGAATACTTCCGCAAAGCTAAGATTTCCAAAGGTCTCATGGATTTCAATGACCTGGAGCACTATGCGGTAAAGATCCTGATTGACAGTCAGGGACAAAGGACGCATGCGGCCCGGCAGCTGGAATCCGGCTTCAGGACCGTAATGATAGATGAATACCAGGACAGCAATTACCTTCAGGAAGCCATCCTCACGGCTGTGACCGGAAATCAGGACGGCATTCATAATTATTTTATGGTAGGCGATGTTAAGCAGAGCATCTACAGCTTCCGCCTGGCAAGGCCCGATCTTTTCGTGTCCAAATCAGAAACCTACGGCGTCGGTGGCGAGGAAAATTCCCTTATTGTGCTTCACCGGAATTTCAGAAGCCGAAGGCAGATAATAAAAATCGTCAACAGCCTTTTTGCCCGGATAATGCGAAAGGAAGTCGGCGGAATCGACTATGACGAGGAGGCTGCGCTGAATTTCGGGGCAGATTATTTCGATGAGACCGACCGGCTGAATGAAAGGCAGGATAACGGCAGTGATGTTGTTATTGACATCACTGAGCATATCGGTGATAGCAGTAACAATGATAATTACAGCGACAATGACTTCGACGCAGATATCAAAAGTAACCCCGCATTCAATTCGGAGATACTTTGTATCTGCAGCAAAGATAAATTTCAGTATGAAAATCCGGCTGAGCTTTCTTCCACAGATCTGGAAATAAGGGCAATCGGCCGGAAGATCCTTGATATGGTCGGAAGCTTTGAAATATTTGACAAAAAGACCGGAATCTTAAGAAAGGCAGAATTCGGAGACATCGTCATACTTGTAAGGAGCACTAAGGACTGGGCGGAAGCCGCCTCAAAAATATTCGAGAGCATGAATATTCCGGTTTACTCCGAAAAAAGAACGGGATACTTTACCTCCTCCGAGATCCGCACACTGCTATCCTTCCTGAGTATTCTGGATAATCCCAGGCAGGACATACCCCTGGCTGCGGTCCTGAGATCCGTTTTCTGCGGTCTGTCATCAAGGGAGATGGCCGACATCAGGATTTTTTACAGGCAGTTTAATAACGATAATGCATCCTTTGACAATTCCTACTGGGCGGCAGTCAATGCCTACCGCTCACACGGAGATAACCCTCAGATTGCAAAGAAGCTCTCTGATTTTCTGGACTTCTTTTCAAAAACCAGGGAAATGGCGGTCTATACGCCCATAGACGATCTGATCTGGCATATTATCACTCAGGCCGGCTACATGGACTATATCTCCGCTCTTCCCAGAGGAGTACAGCGCGCCGCAAATATCAATATGCTCATCAGCATGGCGTCACAGTACGAAAAAACAAGCTATGTAGGACTCAATAATTTCGTGCGGTACATTGAAAACCTCAGAAAATATGACATTGATTACGGTGAGGCTGCGTCGGAGGAATCCGGTTCCTCCGTAAGGATAATGACGATCCACAGCAGCAAGGGGCTTCAGTTTCCTATTGTCTTCCTGTCTCAGATGCACAAAAGATTCAACACAAACGACCTTAGCAGTGCTCTGCAGATTAATACCGATTTCGGAATTGCCTCCGAGCTGAGGGATTATGAAAAAAGAGTAAAGAAACCCACACTCAAATTTTCCTGCTTTAAAAATTTTGTCAGGCAGAACCTGGTCGGTGAAGAACTGCGTCTTCTGTATGTTGCCCTTACCCGTGCCGAACAGAAGCTTATAATGACAGGGCTCATCAATGATGAAAATGCGATCAATAAATATGTTGATTCAGGGCTCACACCGGATAAAGCGCTTCCGGTTCTTTCTATCATGAACGCATCCTGTTATTTTGACCTTGTTCTTCCCGCATTACTGCAGAATCCGGAACTGCCCCTTGAGATGACGGTAAAGTATCCCTCCGAAATACTCTCAGGCGAGATAAATGCAAAGATTTCCGGGGAGGATCTGCGCACAGCGTTGCTTTCAGGCTCAATTGATACCGTTCACGACACTGAAGTTCGGCGTATTATCGAAGAAAGATTCTCTTTCGTATACCCGTATTCCGGAATCGCCGATATGCCCGCAAAGGTCTCTGTATCCGAGATCAAGCTGAAGCATATTGATGAGGAGGAATATCCGGACTCCCACCATGCCTTTGAAGAGCCGGTGCCGATTCCCGCTATTCCGCAATTCATTTCGGAAAAGGAGAATGAGCTCTCAAATACCGCCCGCGGTACCGCGTACCACAATGTGATGGAGCGGCTGAATTATTCCGCCTTTTCCTACGACATGGACGAAATAAAGCTGCGCTCAGATCCGGAATTCATTAAAGACGAAATCACAGCACAGCTGGACCACATGGAAAAAAGCGGCTATATCACTCCCGAAGAAAAAGGCTGCATACGCATAAAAGACATTGCCGGATTTATAACTTCGGCTTTGGGAATACGAATGGGAATCGCCGCTCAAAACGGCCGGCTTGTAAGAGAGCAGCCTTTCACCTGCGACATCAGTGCTTCGCAGTACGATCCGTCATATCCCTCCTCAGAAAAAATTCTGATTCAGGGAATAATCGATGCGTATTTTTATGAGAACGACAAATTGATCGTCGTAGATTACAAAACCGACAGGATCGAAAACCATGATCTCACGCCACTGGCAAACAAATATGCCGTCCAGATACGACTTTACTCCGATGCTTTGAAAGGCTCTTCCGGCTGTGAAGTATCGGAAAAATACCTCTATTCCTTTGCGGAGGGCAAAGCGGTCAGGGTGACGGAGGATATTTAACTAATATTTTGTGCTGACAATTTCAGCGTTATCTGATATACTTTTTCTCGGCCTTTCAAGGCATTTGAGGGGCACAGCCCTTTTCGGGCATAATGCGGAGGAAATATTGATATGATTTATAATACAATTCTCGATGCTATGGGACATACCCCCATCATCCGCCTGAACAGGATGACGACCCCCGATATGGCGGAGGTACTGGTGAAATTTGAAGGTCTCAATGTCGGAGGTTCAATAAAGACAAGAACAGCTTACAATATGATTCTTGCAGCCGAAAGAGAAGGCAGAATAAATAAAGATACCATAATCGTTGAACCTACCAGCGGAAATCAGGGCATCGGACTGGCACTTGTAGGTGCCGTGAGAGGATACAAGACAATTATTGTAATGCCCGACTCGGTAAGCGAGGAGCGCCGCAAGCTGGTTCGCCACTACGGTGCTGAGGTTATTCTTATTCACGATGCGGGAGATATCGGCGAATGCATCGACAACTGCCTGAAAACAGCGCTCAAAATGGCAGCTGAGGATCCCAATGTATTCGTTCCCCAGCAGTTTGAAAATCCCAATAATGTTATGGCGCACAAGCACCACACCGCGCTCGAAATCCTCGAGCAGGTTGCCGGACCAATTCACGGATTCTGCTCCGGAATCGGAACAGGCGGAACAATAACAGGTATCGGCGAGGTACTCAAATCCCAGAATCCGGATATTACTATCTGGGCAGTGGAACCGGAGCATGCCGCAATACTTGCCGGAGGAAACATCGGAACCCACATTCAGATGGGAATCGGTGACGGAATCATTCCGGAAATTTTGAATAAACACATTTATGATGATATCTATATAGTGACTGACGAAAAAGCTCTTGAAACGGCGAGATCCCTTGCCTCAAAGGAAGGGATCATGTGCGGCATATCCAGCGGAACAAATGTTGCTGCCGCATTGAGACTTGCGAAGAAGCTGGGTCCGGGGAAGACCGTTGTGACGGTGCTTCCGGATACTGCGGAGAGATATTTCTCGACACCGCTTTTTGAGGACTAGGCGAAGATTCGGATAATAGAGCGCCGGTGGAAGTCTTTCCTATAAAAAACAGGCTTCGCCTATTCAACTCCCCACCTCTCATTCATGAGAGGTGGGGTTTCTTTTTGCTTCATGTTAATTTTGTGCCTGGCACCACTTTACCCTGAGCCTGTCCCCTTTTTTACATTCAAAGCCCGATATACTCAGAATATATTGATTTTGATCTGTTCACGTCATCGACATTCTTTATCAGCGCCCTTCCGTTCTTAAAAAGCTTGATCTGAAAATCACCGTTGTCAAAATCCAACGTAAAGCTGTTGAAGCTCACCTTTCCCACCTTTTCCAGGCGCGCCGCAAACTCTGGAAAATCGATTTCTCGCACATGTACGGGAACTATCTGAACTGAATTCCTTCCGCAAAGGGAAATCGCCTGCATTCCTCCGGCTTTTCCGTAAAATGTATACTCACCTTTTGCGCAGACCGGGCAGTTCGGATCCTTGAAAAGAGGAAATTCCTCAAACAGATTCTTCCACAGGTCAAATGAAAGCATGGTTCTTCTCATGGCCTCCGAATTTCCCGTCAGATACTTTATCGCCTCTGAACACTGAATAGACGCAACAATATTAGTGGCGGACCCCAGCACTCCCGCGCTCGTGCATGTCGCTCCGTTCCCGTCATCCATCTCCGGCCTCATAAGGCAGCACATACACGGCTCGTCATCTCCGTAAATATAATTTGCGGTCATTCCGGCAGACCCCACCGCGCCACCGTAGATCCATGTCTTTTTGTGATGTCTGCACGCTTCATTTATAAGAAATCTGGTGCTTAAGCTGTCCGTGGCATCCATGACAAGATCGACATCCCTGATTATGCTGTCGGCAGTAGAGCTGTTGAAATCGTTTATCACAGGCTCTATATCTATCTCCGAATTCACCTGTCTTAAATGCCTGCATGCCGCTTCAGCTTTCGGAACAGCATTGCGGGCATCCTCCTCATCGTAAATAACCTGCCTTTGAAGATTGCTGAGTTCAACATAGTCTCTGTCGACAATGCGCACGAAGCCCACTCCGGCCCTCACCAGAAGGTTTGCAGTCACCGTTCCCAGCGCTCCGGCTCCGATTATGGCAACTTTACTTTTCAGAAGCTTTTTCTGACCTTCTTTGCCGACTCCGTAAAATACCTCCTGCCTTGAATACCTGTCATTCATGAAATGCCTCCAATGTATTTTCAAAAATCAAATTCCCAAAGCGCCATCATATGCTCCCGGCAATATTCCTTACGGCATCCACACATGAAGCGATCTCTTCCTCGGAAGTAAAATATCCGGGACTTATCCTGACCGTTCCCCCGCTTTCCAGCGTGCCTATAGATGAATGCGCATCGGGAGCACAGTGAAGTCCGGCCCGGACCGCTATATCAAACGCTTCATCGAGAATCATTCCCACATCCTGCGGATCCATGCCTTCGAGAGTCATTGACATCACACTCCCTCTCCTCAGTCCCGCAGCAGGGGCAAATACCTTCACTTTGTCTATCATTTCAAGACCTTCGATCAGCATTTCCGTTAATTTACGTTCTTTTTCCTCAATATTGCCAATGCCGACAGAATTGATAAAGTCGATCCCCGCACAAAGGCCCGCGATTCCGGGTACATTTAATGTCCCGCTCTCAAATCTGTCCGGCATATCCTCCGGCTGGTCCAGAAGCTCCGATCTGCTTCCGGTGCCTCCGCGTTTAAGGGGACTTATCTCAATTCCTTTTCTTATATAAAGAGCACCCGTCCCCTGAGGACCCATGATGGATTTATGTCCCGGAAATGCCAGCATATCGATATTCATCGTCCGAACATCAATGGGAAGTGCGCCGATGGACTGGGACGCATCCACAAGGAAGGGAATTCCCTTTTCCCGGCATACCTTTCCGATGGCTTCGATGTCATTCACGGTTCCGGTCACATTCGAGACATGGTTGATAACAACAAGTCCGGTATCTTTTGTAATCGCTCTTCTTATTTCATCGGGATCTGTCCCGAAATCCACAGAAGTCCTTATTTTTGATATCTTCACGCCTCTTTTTCTCAGGTATTCCAAAGGGCGTGCAACGGAATTATGCTCCATTGAACTCGTGATAATATGTCTGCACCCTGAGGCTATCCCCATGATTGCGGTGTTGAGGGCATCCGTCGCATTTCCTCCGAACACTATCCTTTCCGCTTCCTCCGCACCTATAAGTCTTGCACACTTAAGGCGGGCTTCATTGACGATATGCCCCGCTCTCAGCGAGACCTGATGACCTGATCTTCCCGGATTGCCCGAAGCATTTTTAAGCGCATCCAAAACGGCCTCATACACCTCATCCGGCTTTTTCCCCGAAGTTGCCGCATTATCCAGATAAATCATAGAACCTCCGTTTCACCGCAAAAGCGGAAAAAACACCCTACAATTGCCTTATCCAATCCATGAGCTCAGGAAATCCCCCGTTCGGATACCGGGAAATATCGGTTCCGTCCCGATTGATGATACAATCCGTCAGAAGGAACACTTTCATTCCCAGCGCCTCCGCGGGCATGTCTTCCTGCACATCATTTCCCACCATCGCACACCTGTCTCCGGAAATGCCGAGTCTGTCCAGAATCAGCCTGTAGTATTCCAAATTAGGCTTACAGTAATTACAATTCTCGTATGTCGTGATCAGTTCAAAATCCTTCGCATCGATTCCCGCCCAGCGAGCACGGTTTTCTGTGGCTATTCCCGGAAATATCGGATTTGTGGCCAGCACAACCTTCTTTCCCAGACTTTTGCAAAGGCTTATCGTCTTTGCGGCATCTTCATTAAATCCGCAGGAATCCTTTGCCATATTGAACTCATTGGCATAAAAATCATCGAACATCTTCTGATCGGAATATACCCGGTTCCCGAAAATATCCGCAAAACACCGCCAGAAAACATCCTTATTTATACAGCTTCCGTCATTTTGCACCACTGCTCCGACGCCTGCCCATATGGCATCATAGAGCTGTTTCGGATCATAGCCCAGCGGGGCAGCCTTTGCCGCCAAAAGCTTAAAATACGCCTTAACGAACTGCTCCATATCCATGGGCAGCAAGGTACCGTCAAGATCGAATAAAATATAATCTGTCATATATAATACACCTATATCATTATATCGATAAAGAAAACATCATTCCCGCATTATACAACTGCATATTAAGAAGTCCCAGCATCATGATAAACGGCAATGTCGTTTCGTACTTTTTAATATTGTTTTTTAGAGGTATGAACGAAAATACCATCATGGCACAAATAAGTATCGGAATGAAGTATCTTGCCTGAACTCCGTCTACAGTACTTCCTCCTATCGGAGTATATCCAAAGTACAGAGACACCGTAACAAGTACGGTAACTACCGCAAAGATCATCGCCATCAGGGCGATAAAGCCCTTCTTTTTTCTGTCCCCAAAATCATATTTATCAGGTGCTATCGCTGCCGCAATAAAAACAAAGAACGACATGACGCGTCCTATCACTCCTATGACACCGTACACGCTACTGCCAAGCTTTGCCATACTCTGAAGCGGAATATATCTGCCGCTCATGAGGAAATCAGTGAGTACTCTTACGGTATATCCCGGGTGTCCCAAAGCAAATGCAAGCTGTTCCGCCACATCTACATTACCGTTTCTGTCTTCCGTAAAACTGAAGGTCTTCAGCAAATAAAGCTGCAGAACCGCAAATACTGCGATCAGAAGGATAGCGGCGATCAGTTCAAACCGATACTGCTTCTTCGTAAATGATTTTCTCGGAATAAGGAAAAACATCAGGCAGAGCGGTGAATAAACAAGATATTTCACCGATACAATAAACACCGCGCATATTAACATGAGCGCCATATCCGTCTTTGTGACCATAAGCTCTCTGTCAAAATAGTATTTCAGGGTAATGGATGCAAAGAGCAGCGCCGAGGAAATAAGTATCGGATCCAGCGAGAATGATCCCGCAAGCCAGATGCTCATAGGCAGGAGGCTCAGCACAAAAAACATGCTCTTGTAATATCTGGCATTTTTTATTGCCAGATAACAGAACAATGTATAGAATGCAAAATCAAACAATCTTCCGAGAATGACGGTCCATACAACAGACAGACCGGCGAATCTGGCAATAAGAATCCCCAACGCTCCGATAATGTGATTTGATGGTGCAACGGAGGCCATGTACGGATTTTCATAAAATGCCTTATCTTCACTGAATGACGAATTCCATAATTCCGGATTTGACAGATACTCATTTACAGAAAGATTTTTGGACAAAACATCCTCATAATTATCCGAAACATATCCTCCGATCAGACCCTCCTCTACTTCATCTGCAAGCTTTCCCTCACTTATCATAAACGACCTGAAAAAATGCGTGCTCTCATCGATCGCATGCGGGAATCTGGTCAGAACTACAGATGCCATACCTATAAGGATGGCAATTTTCAAAAAGTCCTTCTCACTTATACCCTTCACCCAGATGAGGCAGATGAATGACAAAAGAAAGAGACCTGCCCAGGCCAGCAGGCGCAGGTACATAACCGTATCCGAATAATAATACACATACGCAGCTAATACGCCGCCTGAATCTTCACCGTTGATAACGGCATTTTCCATATTGCCCGGATTGTCCGCATAATAGATACCTATCAGATCTCCGGCATCGATCCCGAGAGTATTTATGTATATGGTATATGTCTTTCCTTTGGAATCTTTCTGTGTGGCAAAAGGTATCTTTTGAAATCTATTATCTTGTAATGTGTCAAGCATAACATCAGAAGACGCAACCGAGACTCCGTTTTCATCCAGAATATCCACTCTTAAAGTGCCGTAATTGGTTTTCATTCCGGTTCCGAATTTCAAAGACACACTGTTCAAGCCGTCTTCCTGCGCGGTGAATTTCTGGGAAATAACATCCCCTGACTTCTCAAGCAAGTGTACTCCCCGCTCTTCCTCTCCGAAATGCGAATACACATTGTTCGTATCTGAATCTCCCATCGGATTGCCGATAATAAAGGCTATTATCCAAAATATGAGAAGGATAAGAAAATAAACTCTTTTTGCTTTTATACTCTCCCAAAATCTTTTCATTAATTGCCCCCGATTTGTAAAAAATCAATATTATGTAAATATAATGATTCAGGTTAATTCTACCATATTGACATGCTTTGTCAATCGGACCTGTCTGTCAAACAATCATTCGCGAAGTTTCCCCGGAATCGAAAACGATCATTCTTTTTTTCAAAAATCCGAATATTATTCCGAAGAAAAAAAAGGCTGTGCAAACAGGAATTCCCGAAAAATCATCACTTTACCGAATCTGCAGTATCATCCCTAAATACATACAAATTGATTTGAAATCCCTCATATGGTATAATATGCGGGAAAGATGCGAGTAGGTTTTGCAATGCTTAATTATTTATTTCTTCCGGCCTTACTGCTCATATTCTGCTATTGCATAGGATGCACGTTCAAAGGCCTGCTTACACAGCGGCATTCCCATATACCTCCCTTGGTTATCGGATTTATGCTGCTGTTCGGAAGTTTTCAGATAATATCAATGCCGTTCATGCTGCTTTCCGCATCGCTGACGGCTCTTACTTATACAGTCCTAATATTTTACGGGACTGCTTTTGTGTTGTCATTAATTATTGCATCAGCTAAAAACGCGAAAAAGATCTCCGGGATTAAAAAACATGGCATACGGGAAATGCATACCCGTACAAAATATTTTGCGATTGCCGCTTTAGTTCTGATAGCTGTACAGATCGCAGCCATTTTCATACTCAGCCATGGAGACGCGGATGACAGTCTGTACATTGCTCAGACAAATACGATCCTGGAGGCAAACCGAATCACCAATATTGAACCGACTACCGGAAATCCCGCATTTTCACTTCAGGGCATGTATAAATATGTCGGATATGAGCTTTTGTTTGCGGTAATCTGCCGCGCGACCTCACTGGAAGCAGCCGTTTTGTATCACAGCATCATTCCGCTATTTCTCATAATAGTGCATTTTTCACTTATGTTTGCACTGTGCCGCAGTATTTCCCATAAATACCGCTGGCAGTTAATGCTTGCCGGAGCTTTTATCGATATTTTCGGCGGTTATTCGGTGTATTCGGCGGAAGCATTTCTCCAGTTCAGACTGTGGCAGGGAAAATCCCTGTTGGTAAACATTGCGCTGCCGCTGTTGCTGCTGATTTTTATTGAAGTATTCAAAAACCAAAGGATAGCCAAAAGTACTGTGGTCTTTCTTTCGATCACTACCTATGCTGCCTTCTGCTTCTCAACGGCATCACTGTTTATATTTCCTCTGGCGTATGCCGGCTATGCGTTTGTATTTTTTGTCAGAAACATTTATCTAAATGCAAAGAAAACGCCTTCCGGAAATATTGACAGCATTCCGGTGAATTTTCTGAGGCTTTGTATTCCCATGATCGCTGCACTGCCCTATGTGGCTCTCAAGTATCTGGCACTCAGAAGCGATCTGACCACCTCGATTGCGGCCTCGGGGGCGGATTCCATTTCTTATACTAATATACTGAAAAACTTCAACGGTCCGGGCATCATGCTGATAATATTCGCGATCGCCCTGGTTGTCATCGCAGTCCTGGGAAATACGGACATGAAATACATTTATGCTCTGCATTTTGTATTTCTTGCGCTTACGATACTCAATCCCCTGTTCTGCAGCTTTATCGCCGGAAACATTACCGGAATAGATGTTTACTGGAGAGTATTCTGGCTTCTCATTCCGTCGTACACCATGCTGACTGCCCTCGGATGCCTGCTGGAACGATCCGAAAACAAATATTACCGCATCGTACTTGCAATAATCACCGCAGCTGCGCTGGTAAGCGGCGGGAGATTCATTTTCACCAGAGAAAATTTTGACTTTAAAAAAAATCCCCAAAAGCTGGAAAGCTATATTCCGTACATGTGCGATGCCATAAACGAGCACTCGAAAGAAAAGGGGTATGAAAATAACCCATACCTTCTGGCGCCGATCGACACCGCCAACCAGGTGCGTCAGTACACCGGAAAAATCAATCTGGTATGGATAAGATATCTGAAATCCAAATATTCCGCTATAGGAAGCCCGGAAAAGTTCACCGAGCTGGAAGAGATGTGCTATTCTCTTTATGATGCACGGGATTATTCCATAGACATTGCAGAAAAGCTTTATGACTACAACTGCACATATCTCACTGTTTATAATGATGAGACCGGAAGCATATTTGACGATATTTATGAATGCGTATATAAAGATGACCTCTTATCAGTCTATGATATCACCTCACTAAAAGGAGATTTACAATGAAGGACACAATAAAAGTAAGTGTTATAATACCGGTATATAACGGAGAGAGATATCTTCGGGAATGTCTTGACTCTGTCGCGTCGCAGACTCTTAAAGATATTGAGGTCATATGTGTGGATGACGGCTCGGTTGACAGTACCCCGGGTATCCTCGACGAATACGCTCTCAATTACGCCAATTTTAATGTGTATCATATAAAAAACAGAGGAACATGGCGTGCCAGGGCTTTCGGGCTTTCCCATGCCAACGGCGAATACATCTCATTTTGCGACAGCGACGACATGATGAGACCCGATATGCTGGAAAAAATGTATGAAGGAGCCGTAAGTTCAAATTCCGAAATGGTTATTTGCGGTTTCAGGAGGTGCAGAAAGGAACCAAAGGACGGTAATCTTATTTCCGCTCCGGGAACCGCAGAGAGTGTATCCTTCGGCAGCAAAGTCATTGAAATGAGTAATCATATCGAAATGTTTGCCTACATTAATCCCAGCTTCTGGAATAAGATCATCAGAAAAGATGTAATGGAAAAACATATTTCCCTGGACACCCCTCCCCGATTTGCGGAGGATGTTGTCATCATGGCCAGCATATATCCGTTTATAAAAAAGATCTGTTTTACGGATGACATCCTGTATTTTTACAGATATTACAGAGGAATGAGCATTTCCTACTTCAAAAAAGAGGATATGCCCGCTCTCCTTAAATCCATGGAGCAGTTATTCTCCGGACTTTTTGACGCCGATTCGGTATGCTCCGATTACATTTCGGATTTATCTTCGGCAGATATACGCAAAAAGTGGATGGCTATCTATGACCTGTTTGTGCTTCTTCATCCGGGGCTCTCAGCAATACTCAGATCAAGAAGAGAAGATGCGGTCGAACTGATCGATGAAGTCCAGGCCTTCCTGAACAAGATGGATCCCGAATGGAAGAAAAATGAGAACCTCTCCATGTTTTCTTCATTCGTACCGCTGAAATTCAGGGCGGCGGCAATGCTCCATAAAACCGGACTGATAAGATTCGTAGCTCACCACTCAAAATTTTTCGAACACTTTATAAAATGGTAAAGCATGCGGCTTGCCTTGCGAGAATATGAAAAAAATAATAGTGATCGGGGCCTTCGGGTGCGGAAATCAGGGCGACGACGCGATCCTTGAGGGAATTACCCGGAATCTGGAAGATGAATTTGAGATCATTCCCACAATAGGAAAATATGATTCAATAAAAAACGGATACAAAAGATACCTGTCCTGCAGGCTCTGCGAGGGGATCTCCGTCCCTGTCATTTTCAATATGATCTTATTCGTGATTTCATATATTTTCACGGTGATCAGGAGCAGCGCGGTGATCATAGGCGGCGGTCAGCTCATACATGAGCTGACATCCTACAACCTGAAATTCTATTTTCTGCTCCAGAAGATAGCGGAGATATTCGGCAAAAAGGTTTATTACTTCGGCATCGGTGCCGGCCCATTTAAAACAAAAAAGGCATCTGACAGGCTCGCTCTCTGCATGAACAGATGCGGAGGCGTGTACACAAGGACTCCGGGGGATGCAGGGCTGCTCACAGACATCGGCGTAAAAAAAGTAAAGGCTTCTGCCGATATTGTCTTCAGCTTCGAAAATAATGCGCAAAAAGGGGACAGGCTCAGGACCAATGGTGCCAGGCACAAGACGAACAGTGCCAGGCACCAATTGATCACAGGCGGGTACATAATTGTCAATATCTGCAAATGGTTCCACTCAGACAACATTTTCAGGCAGGACAGTATGGATTTTCGCACAGAGAAAAAGCTCTTCTGCGATTCCGCACGCATCCTTCATGAGATGACCGGAAAACAGATCGCTCTGCTTCCGACGGTTGCCTGCGATGAGCCCGTTGCCGCAGAAATAGCCGAAATGCTCAAAGCTGAAGGCATGGAAGATGTCTGCGCATTATCTGCAGCTATGAGCTGCGACGATACCGCAAATATCATCGCCGGAAGCTATATGGTACTTGGAACAAGAATGCACTCCCTGATATTTGCGGCAAAAAACGGGGTTCCCTTTATTGCGGCAATATACGACCCAAAGGTGAATTTTTATCTTTCCTTTATCGAAATGGATAAATCAGGAATAGAGATAAGTGCCCTGGCCTCTGACAGATTTAAAGAATTAGCCGCTTTAACCATCAAAAAACATGATGAGATCAGCAGTCATCTCCTGAATCAGGCCGAAAGACTCCGGGAGATTGTAAGCTCTGATTTCGTCGACCTGAAAAAGAAAATTGATTCAACCCAAAAGATTTATGAATAATACTTCGGATTCTTTAACAAACAATAAGTTAAAACGCAAAGGTGTGCTCTGGAATGCCCTCGGCAGCACCATGTACGGAATAAACAGCTTCGTAATGCTGGCCCTGGTGAGCCGCTTCGGAACCGTTGAGCAGACCGGCTGCTTCGGCATTGCCTTTTCAACTGCACAGATTCTGTATATCGTAGGTCTTTTTGGTGCCAATAATTACCAGATGACCGACTATAAGGAGCGATTCTCCTTTTATGATTATCTGAAGCTTAAGCTTTTATCCAGCGCGGCGTTGATGACAGGCTGCCTTCTTTCGATACTTATCTTTGGATTTACCGGAGAAAAGGCCTTATACACTGTGATTCTTTCCGCACTCATGCTCCTTAACTCCTTTGCGGAGCTTTTTCAGAGTATGTTCTTCCAGAAGAACCGCCTTGACCTCTCGGGCTCAGCACTGTTTTTCCGAACACTTTGGTCTCTTGTTGCCTTTTCACTGGCACTTATCATCGGCAAAAATATCACTTCAGCGCTCCTTGTGCAGATCATCTGCAACCTCGGAGTAACACTGTACTATATTTTCAGATATGTTCCGAACTTCGTTTCAAAAAAGCCTTCTAAAATATATGATGATGTATTTGAAACGGATATTCCCATGCCGGGCGAGGCACGCATCAAAAAAAAGGGTACTCTGCGCATTCTTATCATTGAATGCCTGCCCCTGTGCATCAGCGTTTTTCTGATGAATCTGATAATAAACTATTCAAAATACGGCATTGAAATGTACGGCACAGATACGATGCAGGGCTATTTCAATATGATCTTTATCCCCGCACAATTCATTAACCTGTGCAGTCAGTTTATTTTCAAGCCGCTGCTCAACAAGTATGCGCTTCTCCTTTACGATAATAAAATGAAGGAATTTTTCAAGAACCTGTTTAAACAGATTCTATTGGTAATCGCTTTCACCGCCTTCTGCGCAGCGGCGGCCTATCTTTTGGGAGCACAGATCCTTGGATTTGTATACAATAAAGACATCACCTCATTCAGGCTCCCCATGACGATAGTGGTTGTAGGCGGCGGAGTGTATGCTCTATGCCAGCTTTTCTATCTGATATTTGTAATTCAGAGATGGCAGAAGTCTATTATGATCATATACATCGCATCACTGGCAATGACCGCACTGCTGACGTGGCTGTTCATCAGTTCCTCCGGAATCACCGGAGCGGCATCGGCATTTCTTGCAGCTCATGCAATGATATTAGTCTGCTATGTATCGATCTTCATAACAAAAATCAAATGCGGCAACAAAATAGGATAAGCGATTCCGTACACGGTGCTCCTTTATTTTGAAGGGCTATCAAATGATATTCAAGCATGAATGTATTGGTTTGATTTAGTATTTCGAGAATGGCAGACATCATTCGCGGCCGGCTGAGCATAGAAAAGCCTACGAGAAGATAAACAATCTTTCCAGACATGAAGAATGGAGGCTGTCACAACAATCTGAAACGCCCCCTACTTTATATCGTATGCATACCCCAGCTTTGTTGCCAGCCCCTCGAACCAAATGGAATCATATCCGTTTTCCGGTTTTATCCCTCTTTTTTCCTGTATCCGTCTCTTCCAGTACCTTGTAGAAGAAGGAATGCAGATAAGTGGTATCATCAAAGGTCCGAAAAAGCAATTCTGGATCGCATGCCCGAACTCATGGTTCTTTATATGCTCACTCTCGGTCCTGTCCTTCAGAAAGACGGGTCCCCATTCCATGCCTCCCCAGTTTTTTCCGACCTCGAAATAAATGCACCATTTCCATCTTTTGGGCCTATGTCCGGTTATCACCATAACGCCCGCCACCAGCAATCCGCAAAGTGTCAGAAATATTCCCCATGTGAATGACAGTATATAAAATGATCGCCTGTCCAATTTCGTCATCAGTTTCATATCCGCTGTCCTTCATTAAAAATAACAATTCAGATATTTTCCGCAATTTTCAAAACAATACTCCGGTTGATTCCCGCAATTTTCAAAAAACAATACTCCGGTTGATCTCTCCGCAATATTCAACCATCCAACAGCAAAACAACATCAACTGATGATCAAAAGATATACCAGAACCGCAACAAGGCCAAGACTTGCCAGCATCAGTGCAAAAGCCAGGCTTCCCACAACGATGCGATTTGTCCTAACAGTACGCTCCTCCCATTCCACCATCTCGGGTATATGCGATGAACCGTTTTCCTTCTTTCCCTTAAGTCTGCACGACACCGAATCGCAGACATCCATTGTCTGTCCCAGTGCCTTTCCAAGCATATCCTCATGCAGCTGGTTGTGCTGCGTAGCCCGCTGCCTGTGTGTTGTCTTTCTCAATAATACTACAAAAGCATCTACAAAGCTATCCGCAAGTCTGCTGAAAAAACCGCCCACTGCCGGCAATATCTTAAGAAGCAGCGGTCTGTAGATCACTTTTTCAAGATTCATCCACTCAGGCCACAGCTTTACATAATATTTGGCACCGGTTTTGTCTTTCTTCATTGTCAACGGCCTTACAATAAGGAAATAAACAGCTGCACCTATCGCAATGGAAATAACTGCCCCCTTTAAGTTCTCTGCCGAGAAATATGCAATATCAATTCCCGAAGAAAGATTCATAAATCCGAGTCCCGCCCCGGCGATCCTGTCCATAAGCAGGTGAGGCAAAAATCCAAGAGCAAGGATGACAACGGTGGGAATTAGTATGGATATCCATCCGGTCAAACTCATGCACCTTCCGATACGATCATATTCGCTTTGAACCTCAGCATCCGTATTTTTCTCAACGAAAATCGCAGCAAATAATTTTGTCATATAGGCTGCCGTCAGACCGCCGCACGCCAGAAACATCCATTCCACAGCCTTTATCATTCCCGCACTTTCCCCCGATACCGCATAATACTCAAGGATTCCTTCATGCAGAAGTGTTTTGCTGATATATCCGCTGAACATGGGAATTCCGGCCACCGCAAAGGCCGCTGCCAGAAAGCACACCATAAGGACCGGCTTTTTTCTTCCAAATCCCCGGACTTTGTTGAGGTCATAACTGCCGGTATGAAGAAATACCGCTCCCGCAACAAGGAACAGCACCAGCTTTATCAGTGAATGATTCAGCATATGAAGCAATGTTCCGCATCCGGAAACAGTCCCCTCGGCTCCGAGAAGTCCCATAATACCGATACCCACTGTGATAAAACCAATCTGGGACATTGAGGAGCAGGCCAGGATTCTTTTCAGATTTGCCGAGAAAATCGCAAGAACAGCGCCTGTCGCCATTGTAATAATACCTATTACCGTGATCATCATGCCCCACCGGGCATCTCCCCTCATAATATTGCAGGTCACCGCAACGGCGCCGAAAATCCCCGCTTTTGAAAGGATTCCCGAGAGGAGTGCAGATGCCGGAGCCGGAGAAGCCATATATGTTTTCGGAAGCCAGGTATGAATTGGGAAGAATCCCGCCTTTGCACCGAAGCCGAACAGGATCAGCGTACACGCAAGATACACTCCCGGCATGCTCCCGGCGTCAAGCTGTGCGATGCCGGTGGCAAGGTTCGAAAGCACAAGTGTTCCTGTCCTGCTGTTGAGCAGCATGATTCCCATCAGCATAACGAGTCCGCCAAGAACTCCGTAAAACAGATAGCTGCTTCCGGCATGCATTGCCTCCGGTGTCTCATCATTGATCACCCAGACATAGGAAGAAAGCGACATAATCTCAAAAAATACAAAGGTTGTATAGAGATCCGCCGACAGAAATACTCCCATAGCCGGTCCCATTGTGAAGAGAATAAAGAGATCGAATCTGTTTACATTCTTCCTGTTTTTCATGTAATCCTTTGAAAACAGAACTGCCATAAGCCACATAAAAGCACTCAAAATGACAAATATAGCTCTGAATCCGTCAAATTCCAAAGCAATCCCGGAAACGATCCCCATCTCACCGGTGCCGGGTGCTGCGCAGAATCCGTTCCAGATAAACGTCAGATCACTCCCGCAGGAATATCTCTGAAATAAAGCCGCAGCGGCAATTACCATCTCCGCAGCTGCGGTAAAATAAAGGAATGCATCCCTTCCTTTAACGGATTTTCTTCCGATAATATATGTAATGATTCCGCCTGCCATCGGCCAGAAAGCCAAAGCCGGAAGTATCAGATTTCCGCTCATCACAATACCCCCCTTGCTATATCAGAAAGAATACTCATTAACGGCTGAGAGTATATGCCGAAAAGAATAATGATAACCGCAAATATCGCGATCGGAACAAGCATTTTCCAACCCGGATCATGAATTCCCTCAAGAACAGCCATATCCATCCCTTTATCGGGGCAGAATGCCCTTACCGATATGCTCAGCATGTAGATTCCTGTCATAAATGCGGAGTAGAGAAGGACCGCCAGCGCAATTACGGACAATTTCCCGCCCATATCAAGAACCGCCCGGGCAATATTCCATTTACTTACAAAGCCTGCAAAAAGCGGGATGCCGGTCAGTGAAATTCCCGCTATCGTAAAGCACACAAAAGTCACCGGCATCTTTCTGCCGATTCCGTCCAGCTCGTATACATAGTTCAGTCCTGCCTTGTGCATAACCGCTCCGGCGCAAAAGAACGAACATATTTTCATGAACGCATGGAATACCAGATGACTGAGCGCCGCGATAAGACCCATCGGAGTCATCATAACAGCTCCCAGCAAAATATATGAAAGATTGCTTATCGTGGAATACGCCAGTCTTTTCTTAAAATGAACCTCCTTAACAGCCATTGTCGACCCGTAGAAAATGGTTATGAGAACAAATGCCAGCACCAGGTACTGTGCCCATGTTCCCCGAAGAAACTCCGCTCCGAAGCTGAAATAAGTCAGCCTGAGTATCGCAAAGGCTCCGGACTTTACAACTGCCACCGCATGGAGAAGCGCCGTGACAGGGGTAGGCGCAACCGAAGCCGAGGGAAGCCACCGCTGAACCGGAACTACAGCGGACTTTACGCCGAATCCGAAAAATGCCAGCACATACATTCCCAGCATAATATTCCGGCTGAACCCTCCGGACAATTCATTTATTACTCCCCCGTATACAAAGTCCGTGGTTATACCGTATGTCATTACAAAAACAAGTCCGATAAATGCAAACGCAGCGCCGCCAAGGGAATAATAGAGATATGTCCGTGCAGCCCTTCTGGAAAATCTGTCCCTGTAATGAAGCACCAGCGGGAAGGTAACAAGGGTCAGCATCTCGTAAAAAATGTAGAGCGTGACCAGGTTTCCGGAAAATGCTATTCCCGTCGTTACTCCGAAGGTCATTGTGTAAAATGCAAAAAACGAAGTTTTCCTCTCATCGTTTTCCATATATTCGAAGGCATATATCGTCGCAAGAGGCCACAAAAAAGCGATAAGACCCGCAAATACCATTCCCATGCCGTCAACCTTGAAGAAAACATCGAGTCCTGTAGCCAGTGTAAAGAACAGTGCCCCTTCATCCCGACCGATTCCGGACAGGATGATTCCCAGGATCATTAAGCTATTTATTATAACGACAACCTCCACCGCCGCGGCGCTGAACTTTCGTCTTGTAAGCGAGAGCATCAAAAGCCCGACGATTATCGGAAAAAATATCGGAACAAATAAAATAAACTGACTCATATTTACCCCTTTACATTAATGACGCCGCAAGATTTAAAACCGGATCGATAAAAAATCCCGGAAAAAGTCCGAAAATCACCGTCAATACAGTCATCACTGCCATTGGAACCAACATTTTATATGAAGGCTCTCTTTTAATTACGCTTTCAGTATTAAAATCCGCTCCCGGGAAGAACCCTCTTATCGAGACCGGCAAAAGATAACCGGCCGTGAGAAGGGCACTTACCAGAAGGACCACCGGTCCGAGCCATGAAAATACCGGAATCCCCGATTTCAGCGAACCGGTTATCAGATACCATTTGCTGATAAAGCCGCTGAATGCCGGAATACCTATAAGTCCGAGGGAGCAAAAGGTAAAGCACAGCATGACCTGAGGCATCTCCTTCCCTATTCCCCGAAGCTGAGACGCCTTAGTCTTTCCGGTCTTATGTATTATCGCACCCGCTCCCATAAAGAGAGTATTTTTTATAAAGCTGTGATATACGACATGGGCGATCGCACCGGCAAAGGCCGCCGGGTGCATCAGCGACAATCCAAACATTATATAGGAGACCTGGCTCACTGTTGAATACGCCAGCCTCTTCTTGAGATGATCCTCCCTGAATGCCATCATCGACCCTGCAAATACTGTGACGAGTGCCAGGATCATCCAGAGACCCTGAACCCAGGTTCCCCTCAAAAGCCCGGGGCCTATCAGATAGTAAACTGTTCTTATAACCGCAAGAATTCCCATCTTTGTTATTACGCCCGAAAGCACCGCACTCGCAGGCGCCGGCGCCTCGGGATGAGCCTTGGGAAGCCATCCATGCATGGGCATCATGCCCGCCTTCGTCCCGAAGCCCGCTATCATAAGCATTGAAGAGGCATAGAGGATTCCTTTATTTGCCGATATTTCGGCAGTATTTAAAATTCCGCCCGGAGTAAATGTGCCCAGAATACCGTATTCTGACAGAAGGATTATTCCAAGCAGCGCCATAAAGGCCCCGGCAACGGAATAAAACAGGTATTTAAGACCCGCCATTATCGCCTCGTGAGTCATCTCATGGAACACAAGCGGCATGGATATGATCGTCATTGATTCAAAGAAAATATAAAATGTAATGATGTTTCCCGAAAAAGCCAGGGCTGTAAGGAACGCCTCCGTCATCACAAAAAATCCCTGAAATCTCGCAGCATGACCGTCGTTTTCCATGTACTCTGCGGAATATATGCCGACCAGCAGCCACACGCATGCAGCAAGAGATGCAAAAATCCCGGATACCGTATCCGTCTTAAATACTATCTCCAGTCCGTCTGCGATACTTCCCAAAAAGAGAGTCCGCTCCCCGGATACGGCAATTACAATAAGAACAGCCTCGATCAGAAGAAATCCCGCTGTAAGAATATTCCTTATTCTGCTTTGGCAGCGGCACCTCCCGCAAAGAAAGACCGCCACGCCGGCCAGTATCGGAAAAACGACCGGAAAGATCAATAAAAAATCATTGTTCATAACTTACTCTTTTCGTCCCGGGTCATCCAAACATACCCAGACCTTTTTCTATCATATCAACTACGACCCATGAGAACAGGCCCAAAAACAGATTCAAAGCAATCAGGAGAACCGAGGCCGCCACATTTGATCTGCTCTTTCCGGCCACATGCTCCGGAATAAAGTTTTCGCGGGGCTCGTCTCCCTCCACCGGTGTGGAGTATATAGTTATAACCATTCTCAGGAAATAGATTGCATTCAATATCGTGCTGACCGCCAGTGCAAGGATAGTTATCAGCATTTTATGCGGCTTTTCAAATGAAGCCGTGGCGAAAAGAAGCTTTGAGATAAATCCCGAAAGCATCGGAAAACCGACCATTGACAGAGATCCTATGGCAAATGCAATGCCCGCCGTCCTGTTTCTTAGCGCCGCTCCCGTAAGACTTCTGTAGTCCGTCTTGCCGCCCGAGACCTCATACAGGCCGAACGCACTTATGAAAAGCAGTGATTTGGTTGCCGCATGAGTGAGTATGTGGAAAATCGCCGCCGTCATTCCGGCTTCGGTTCCGAGCCCTATTCCCATGTAAATATATCCGATCTGAGCTACTGAGGAGAATGCGATCAGCTTTCTCAGGTCCTTTTGCTGGATCGCATGTATCGATCCCATTACCATGGCGCTGACGCCGAATATAAAAAGGACATTCAGCACCTTGCTCGTCATTATGGCCTCAATTCCGATCACCCTGTAAAATATCTTTATCAAAAGGATGATATATCCCTTTGACACAAGACTGGAAAGGATCGCGCTCGCAGTCGGAGTTGCGTAACCGTAAGTTTCGGGAATCCATGAATGAAACGGATAAAGACCGCTCTTTATCGCAAGACCGACCGCCATAAGTCCGATCACCACAAGGAGAGGTACTTTATAGCTCCCCTCTGCAAATATCTGCGTGATAGCCTCATTTGCCGGAACCATCAGAAGCTGCCCGGTGATATCATAGAGCAGACTCAGTGCAATAAGAAAAAGTCCCGAACCGATGAGACTCATTATCATGTATCGTATCGCCGCTACAATTCCGTGACCGTTCTGCCTTATCATGATCATTCCGCAGGCAGCTATCGTATTTATTTCGACAAATACATATCCGGTAAAGAGATCATTTGTGTAAATGAGTGCAAGAAGCGAACTCATCATCAGATCTATGAGGACAAAAAACAGATTTATTTTCTGATCATCTATATCGAGAGGAATATGGCTCATTCCCCCAAATATCGACAATAGCATTATTATGCAGAATGCTGTTGCCATAAGACCTTCGAGCACACCGGCCCGGATCTCGTTTCCCCAGGGTGCCGGGAAGTGTCCCATCATATAGGTAAAGCTCTCCCCCGTGATGAGAGTGTATCCCAAAACGCTGGCCGAGAGTCCAAGGACAATGCAAAGCATCACGATACATATCACCCTTGAGCTCTTTTTCCCCAGCACAGCCGAGATGATGCCGCTGAACATCGCAAGTATTATGGAGAAGAAGGGAAAGTTACGAATAAAATCCATCAGCTGTCCTCCTCCTTCCTCCATGCCTTGAGGATCTCATCCAGATCCAGTGTATGGTATCTGGAATAGAGCCTTATAGTCAGAGAAAGCATAAGTGCCGAGACGCTTACCGACACTACGATTCCGGTAAGCACCAGTCCGTCGGGAATAGGGTTTGTATACGCCGAAGCATCCGTTATCCCATCGGTCAGAATGGGAACCATTCTCCCGGCAATGTATCCCTTGGCCGTGAGGAAAAGATACACTCCCGTATCCATGATATTAAGTCCGATTATTTTTTTTATAAGATTTTTATGAAGAAGAAGTGTGGTAAATCCGATACCGAACAGTATCATTGCCACCGTCTCCTCCATATTTGAAAGCAAATGCATCAGCATCAAAAGCCTCCTTTCCTGAACAATGTATAAAATGCATACATTGTACAAGCAACAACAAGACCGACACAAATATTCAGAGGGAGTATGAGTCCGCTCGACAAAATTGCCCCGGGTGTTCCCAGAGGAATTCCGCTCTCAAGGTGATTTGCTCCCGTAAAGAATGAATAGCTCTTTGCAAAACAGTAAAATGTCAGGGCAATGAGTGTGACGATACGGAATGTTTTGTTTGTAAAAAATCTCTCGGTCTTTTTAAATCCGAATGCATTGAGATAAAGGATCAGACCCGAGCCTATAACGGCGCCGCCCGAGAAACCGCCTCCCGGTGAGAGGTGGCCGTTCAGGATAATATAGATTCCGAAAATGAACAAAAGCGGCACAAGAACTACCGAGACTCTCTGAAGGATAACGTCATTCTTCGGCTCATACAGTCTGTCCGTCTCATTTTCCCTTCTTCGATATTCCACGGAGCGCTTGTTGTTTTTATCATCAATCCTTAGGAGGACCTGTACACATATTGCGGCTATGAAAAGCACGCAGGATTCTCCGAATGTATCAAAAGCCCTGTAATCCAGGATCATTCCGGTAACAAAATTGACCGCACCGGTCTCCTCCACGCCCTTTTCAATATATCTTGCAGATACTTCATTATTGATAGGATTGTTCGGATCCGAGAACTTAGGCAGATAGAGAATCGTCCACAAAAGTATTCCTATGATTGCCACACACAGGATCACCGACACAATTTTATAAATTACGTCAAAACGGCTGAGTAGCTCATTTGACTTGTCATCGTAGACCTGCTGCTTTACCTTTTCAATGTCGGGACGAAATTCGGATCTGACGTTCTCGGTATTGACCCTGATCTCCATATTCCCGTCCATAATATCTTTTTTACCGCTGAGCCAGGCCGAAATTTTTCCGGCACGGCTGCCCTCATAATTTTTCTTAAGCCTTGCCATCCGAAACTTCGCCTCCCTCCGGAGACTCAGGCTCCTCGTCGGATCCGTAAGCCTCTTCCTTGCTCATGGTAAGCTTTTCCGTCTCATCGCTTATAGCATGAATTTTCTTTAAAGTCACAAAAAATAAAATACTGGTAACTCCCGCTCCGACTGCCGCCTCAGTAATTGCAAGGTCCGGTGACTGCAGGATTACCCAGATAATTGCCATTATCGAGCTGTAGGACATATAAATGATGATCGAGGGCAGAAGCTTTTTGGTAAAGCTGGTCGCCAACGCACAAATTATAAGCCCGAGAAGTAAAAAGGCCTCAAATATCCTCATCTGTGTTCCACCTCAATTTCTCCAAGATCGTCATCCGTCTCCGCCTCCAGCCTGCTTATCATATGTCCCGCAACCGGACTTGCAAGCCAGAAAAACAGAACGACTACAATAAGCTTAAGCGACACAAACGAAAGCCCCCTCCAAATGACAAGTCCGATGACCGCGAATAAAATACCAAGAGTATCGCCCAATGCCGCCGCATGCATCCTGTTGAGAGATCGTTTGAATTTATTTACTCCGAATGTAGCTATCACAAACACACACATTCCCAAAAGAAGGAATCCCATCGAAAATATAAGCCTCAGCATGTCAGTTTTCCTCCTCTGTCTTTTTCTGATGATTTAGATTATCTTCGATAGCTGCCTTCTCCTCCTTGATGCCCTTTTTCTGAAGATATATACCGGTATATATCTTTGTTAGGACAACTACCGCAAGGAAGCTTACCATTGCGTAAACCAGACACACATCCGCCAGATAATCCTCTTTCAGATATATTGTCAGCATTGCAATGATGACCATTGTCATAGTTCCTATCATATTGACGGCGATTACTCTGTCGGCGGTTTTAGGGCCTCTTACGGACCTTAAGATAGCCACGAGAATCAGTATTCCCAAAATCAGCATGCAGCCTATCAGAAAAGCATGAAAAATATCAGTGTAACTCATTTCCATTTTGCCTCCATCTTTCTAAGGATCCTGACAAAATCAGAATTCTCGATACCCTCCGCATACTCCTTGTCCAGACAGTGTATACAAAACTCATTTTCGACCACCGAGACGGTAATGGTTCCCGGGGTCAGAGTGATCGCGTTTGCCAGCATGGTCTTCGCGAACCCGGTTCGAAGATCCGTCGTAAAGTACACCACCTCCGGCTCGGGCTCATACCTGGTCGACATAATTAGCTTAATGACATTGAAATTTGCCTTTGCTATCTCTTTTATCAGAATAAAAATAAACCTGATCATAAGACCTGCGCTTTTTACCAGCATCAGGTCTTTTTTGAAACTGAAATCCATAAATTTACAGATGAAGAAGTATATCGCAGCCGATATAAAGATTCCAAAGATTAGAATTTCAGCAGTAAACCTTCCGTTGAGAAGGATCCAGAACGCTAAAAACAGGATATACATACATACGCCCCAATCACATTAATTTGTCTTTAATATAGTTCCGTCCAATAATTATTTCAATTATAGTATTTGCCAAAAAAAATTCAAATATTATTCTTTTTACATGCAATTTTCGGGTAAAGAGGTGACAGGCACTGGGCAAAGAGGGGACAGGCAATGGGTAAAGTGGTGCCAGGCACAAAATTAACGCAAGCGTTAATTTTGTGCCTGGCACCACTTTACCCATTGCCTGTCCCCTCTTTGCCCAGTGCCTGTCCCCTCTTTGTCCTTACTCTGTCCCCTTTTTCACACTTCCATCATCTCTCCATCGAGATCCTTCCACACAAACGTCCCGTTTTCGTATATCATATATCCGTGCCAGCTTCCCTCCTTCGGAATTGAAACCGACCCCGGATTCATATATGTATAACCTCCGTGCTTTACACATTTTGGCACATGTGTGTGTCCGTTCAGCAGTACATCTCCCTTTTTCAGCGGTGGCAGACACCCCTCGTTATACTTGTGCCCGTGGGTCGCAAATATGCTTACCTTTTCATCCGCGAAAAGCGCATATTCGGCAAGCACCGGAAATTTCAGCACCATCTGATCCACCTCTGTATCACAATTTCCCCGGACGCAGCAGATTTCATCGCTTCTGGTATTGAGCATTTCGATAACCAGCTTGGGATTATATTCCCGGGGAAGATCATTTCTCGGTCCGTGATAAAGGATATCTCCCAAAAGGAGCATTTTATCGGCATTTTCTCTTTCATATGCATCGATCATCTTTGCACAGAAATACGCCGACCCGTGTATATCCGATGCTATAAATAATTTCATGCTTTTTCGACTTCCTTTCTTCTGTCTCTGCAGATAATAATAATTACATATATAAGTGTATAGAAAAGCATTACTGCCGATACCGTCGGCGCCACCTTTCCCAGCGTTCCGATATCCTGCGGATAATGATGTCCTACATACCATGTCATCGGTATCCTGAGTGCCAGCGCCCCAAAGCATACCGAAACCATTGTCCATACCGTCTTCTGCCGCCCGTTAAGATATCCGTTGAGAATAAACAATGAGGTCACCACCGGCCAGTCAAAGGATGCCGTCAGGAAATACGGTATCCCCGCTGCTATGATATTTTCATCATGGGAAAATACGCCTATCATTGTTTCCGGGCTCAGCTGCGCCCAGGCGAAAAAGGCCATTGAGACAATAAGGTCAAACACCAGACTGTACAACAGTGCTTTTCCAGCCCTGTCAAGCTTATGCGCACCGTAATTCTGGGCGGTAAATGCCGCCAGAGATCCCGCCAGGGCATTTCCGGCCAGCATGGCAAAAATATCGTACTTTGCACCTATTCCCACAACTCCGGCAGCATAAAGACCCGCCGAATTCATCACCAGCGTGACATAGAGAAATGAAATTCTAACCATTATCTCCTGAAGAGAAAGCGGTACTCCGATTCCGGCAAGCCTCCCTGCTATCCTTTTGTCGGGAATAAAGCTCTTCCATCTGAAATCAAAGATAAAATCCTTCTTTCTGAGATAGAACGCGGCAAAGAACATACTGAATCCCTGGGAAATGATCGTGGCAAAAGCTGTTCCGGCAACCCCCATTCCCAGATACCTTACAAAAATAATATCCAGGACAACATTTATCCCGCAGGCGATCCCGACGAAATACATGGGCCTTCTCGAATCTCCGCAGCCTCTTAACACAGCGCTTATCGCATTGTATCCGCACACGAAAATATTGCCCGCCGCGCATATCGTCACATAGAGTGCCGTTAATTCAAAGGATTCCTCCGGGGTTCGAAGCACCGTAAGAAGCGGCTTTTCAAATACGATCATAAGAATGGAAATAATGACCGCAACCACCGCAAATACAGTGAGCGTAGTTCCTATAGTCCTTTTTACCTTGTCGCCCTTACCGGCTCCTGCATATTCTCCGATGAGGACCGTACTTCCGGTCGTAAGTCCCGTAACAAGACTCGTCACTATCTGCGTGACCTGCGTTCCCGTCGACACTGCCGCCACCGCCGCAGCTCCGCTGAATTTGCCAACGACCCACAGATCAACCGCGCCGTAGAGTGACTGAAGAATATATGCCGCCAGAAAAGGAAGCGCGAATTTTAAAAGTGCCGGAAGTATCCTCCCCTCTGTAATCGTATCTTTTTTCATTGCATAAAAACCTTACAGCATCTCCATCAATCCCGAGATACCCTTTTCTTCGTAAATCTTCTTATAATATGAGACTTCATCCTTGATGAGTCCGTCGATAACCTTCATTCCCAGAAGCTCAACGGGAGCTTTGTCGTCGGTCATGATATATTCTCCCGGTTCATACTCCTTCATATCCTCCAGGACCTGCCTCATCATCTCCGCCAGCTCCTCATCAGACTCTCCTGAGATATTTTCGGAGAACAATTCCTTCATTTTTTCATTTTCGGAAGCATAGAGCTCTCTGTTTGTCGAACCCCTTACATCCGCCGTATATACGCACCCGAAAACACTTGAGATAGTATCCGACAGATAATCGTTGATATTACCCTCTTCCGAGGAATGCATATTCATATTCACCACCATCACTCCGTCCGGATTAAGATGTTCCTTAACCTGGGCAAAGAATTCGACGGAGGACATCTGGAAAGGAATGGTTATATCCTGGTAGGCATCCACCATGATGACATCATATTTTTTATCCACCGCATTCAGAAAAGCCCTTCCGTCGTAGGTCGTGACCTCAACCTCCTCCGGCAGATCAAAATACTCTCTTGCAAGATCCGTTATCTTCTGATCGATCTCAACTCCCTCGACGGTTATGTTGTCGAAATAATTCCTGCACTGGGTCGCAAATGTCCCGGATCCGTTTCCCAGAACCAGAATATCCAGATTCTTCCGGGTATTTACCCCCGCCATAAAAGGCGCCGCAAGCGCATAATCATAATACAATCCCGTCAGGTTCCGGTCCTTCATATACACCGACTGAACACCGAAAAGGACATTGGTCGAGAGCACCACCTTCGAATCATCCTCCGAAACCTGAAGATAGTTGTATACCGACTCCCCCTCATAGGACAGATCGTTCTGCCAGAAGGCAAAGCTTGTGTCGTGTCCCAGAATACAGCAGATAATAAAAAGTGCCGTTCCTGCCGCAATTCTTCCCTTCTTTTTCGCACCCGATCCGGCACTCAGGAAATACACGATTGCCAGAGCAAGCAGTATTCCGGCAAAAATCAGAAACGTAACCGAAGTCCCCACCGCAGGAATACTTATAAAGGTAGGAACGAATGTACCGATAATACTTCCTATAGTATTGAAGGCATTCAGCTTTCCCACGATACTGCCGCTGTCATCCAGGCTGTCCACCGTAAATTTCACAAGGGACGGCGTGACTGTTCCAAGCAGAAAAAGCGGAAATACGAAAATTATCATACAGGATGCAAATCCGGCGACAATAAGGAAATTGCTGTTCACCGCAAATATCAAAAGGCCCGACAGCCCTATGATGATATACTTTCCGACTACAGGAATCGCCGCGATCCAAATAGACGCAATGATGATCCTCATGTAAAGCTTGTCCGGATTCGGATCTTTGTCCGCCTTTTTTCCTCCGTAAAGGTTTCCCAGAGCCATAGCTATCATTATCGTTCCGATAATGATAGTCCATACTATCTGCGAAGAACTGAAATAGGGCGCAAGAAGCCTGCTTGCTCCGAGCTCAACCGCCATTACCGACATTCCGGCAAAAAATTCCGTCATATAGAGGTAATACTTATTCTTTAATATCCTTCTTTCCATTTGATATTCCCTGCAGGCGTTCTCTTCGGCGCCAGTTTATAAAAGTATTTATATCATTTATCAAAAACACGGTAAAATTCACCACAATCGGAATATACCATGGATCCTCAACAGACGCCATTATCCACAAAACGATCAGCACCATATCGTTGGCGGCAAACGCCAGGGAAAACCAGGTACTTCGAAGCATTGTGAGCTCAGCTGCCATAAAGCTGGTGGCAACCGAGATCGTGCTCACCTCAAGATTAGGTGTATCAAAATATCTTAAAATAGAGAAAAAAGCCACAGTCACAAC
>JBMNQZ010000005.1:0-61092 GCA_050944395.1 Lachnospiraceae bacterium | reverse complement strand
CGGGAAGCCTTCCTTGTCAACGCTTGTGAAAACAAGCTCTCCCGGCTGGCCGTCCTCAACGTATTCTCCGGTATCCGGATCAATAACCTCCACAATGAAATGATCCTCATTAATGTGCATTCCGGTCTGCTCCTCACATTCAAAGGAAACGCCCGGTCCCATAGTCTCGGTCAGACCGTAAATATCATATGCCTTTATTCCCAGTGACTTTTCGATATCGCGCCTCATCTCCTCTGTCCATGCCTCGGCACCGAAAATGCCCGCGCGAAGGCTGAGCTGATCCTTAAGTCCTCTTTCCGTAACGATCTCTCCGATCGCTGCTGCATATGACGGAGTACAGCAGATAACCGTACTCTTAAGATCTATGGCAAACTGTATCTGTCTGTCTGTATTTCCCGAGGACATAGGCAGCGTAAGGGATCCGAGAAGCTTAGAACCTCCGTCAAGACCTGCGCCTCCCGTAAAAAGACCGTAGCCGTATGCTACCTGCACGACATCGTTCTCATCGCCGCCTGTGGCAACAATTGCACGTGCACAGCATTCGTCCCAGATATCTTTATCCTTTCTTGTATAATAAGCTATTACTCTCTTTCCTGTTGTACCGCTGGTGGAATGGATCTCTACGCAGTCCTTAAGCGGAACGGCAAGAAGTCCGTAAGGATAACTGTCGCGTAGATCAGCCTTAGTCAGGAACGGAAGCTTTTTGAGATCTTCAAGCTCCTGAATGTCATCGGGGGTAAGCCCGAGAGCATCCATCTTTTCTCTGTAAAACGGAACATTATCGTAAACTCTTTTTACTGTTTTTCTAAGTCCCAGAGTCTGTATCGCGGTAATCTTTTCTCTGGAGGCTGTTTCCATGTCTTCCTGGAAATATCTGCCCATTGCTTTCTCTCCTTTAGCAAGAATTTAATACACTTCATCATAGCACAGTGAGCGTTTTTTCTTCAAGTACAACGGGTATCAAAAAGCAATAAATAACAACCGAAAACATATAAAAATACAATCAAAGGCCAAATCCGTATGGAAGGAGTTCCGATAAGAAATACTCTCTTACATTCTGCTTTCCGTCGGTAAGAATCACTCTGAAAATGTCGGGATCACAGAATTCGCTCATTACCTGCCTACAGGTTCCGCATGGCGGGCAGAAGGAAGTCACGATTCCCTCTCTTCCTCCCGCTATTGCAATCGCTTCAAATTTTCTCGTTCCCTCGCTTACCGCCTTGAAAAAAGCTGTTCTCTCGGCGCATACCGTCGCCGAGAAAGCTCCGTTTTCAATATTGCAGCCGGTAAATACTTTTCCGTCCGCAGAAAGAAGCGCCGCTCCCACACTAAACCTTGAGTAAGGCGCATAAGACATATTCATCATATCAATCGCGGTATCAACAAGCACTTTTTCTGTTTCTGTGAGCTCCGAAGTCTTTTTTATATTCACGATCCAGCCTCCTTCTTTATCAGTTTCAAGTTCCTGCCTCTTTCCGAATCAGTTTCGCAATCCTGCCTTTTTCTGAATCAGTTTCGCAATCCTGCCTTTTTCTGAATCAGTTTCGCAATCCTGCCTTTTTCTGAATCAGTTTCGCAGTCCTGCCTCTTTCATAAGTCCGAGTTCCCAGAATGCAACGGCACTTGCAGCAGCCACATTCAGGGAGTCTATGCCGTCTGTCATAGGTATCCTGACCGTTGCATCACAGGCGTTGATAATATCCTCTTCAAGTCCGTACCCCTCCGAACCCAGGATAACTGCTATCTTGTCTTTTCCTTTTATTATCGGATCATCGGGTGAAACCGAATCATCCCTAAGCGCCATTGCACAGGTGAAAAACCCCAGTTCTTTCAGATTTTTCAGATAATTTCCGCCTGTATAAGTCCAGGGAATCTGAAAAACCGTTCCCATGCTCACCCTTGCAGCCCTTCTGTACAGCGGATCGGCACAGTTCTCATTCAAAAGCACCGCTTCAATTCCGAGTGCCGCCGCTGATCTTACGATCGCACCTACATTTGTCGGATTCTGCACATTATCCAGCACGGCTATCCTTCGAAGGCCCCGGCATACCTCGCTGACCGTCTTATTCGGCATTCGCCTCATTGCACACAGCATTCCCCTTGTCATAGGAAAGCCCCTGATACATTTCAGTTCGGATTCCGGAGCGGCAAATACTTTGACATCCTCCCGGCATTTTCCGATAATGGCAGCCGTATTCTCATCCGATTTAAGCAGCCTGATATCCACCAGAAACGCTAGCGGCTCATATCCGGCATCCAGCGCTCTTCCGATAACCAGAGGGCTTTCTGCAATGAATATCCCCGGTGCCGGATGATCTGCCATCATTAGTCTCCTCTCGGAGATTTCCCTGAAATACTCCAATTCTGTGCAATTATTTTCAGCAAGATTATCTCTGTATATCACCATAATATTCCAATTATCTCTTTGCGTTCCGATTAAAAAAAATTATTTTACATTCAAATTGCTTTTTTCTTTGGTTTTAATTATATTTGTTTAAGACAGGAAAGTAAATTTTAAGATCAAAACAACACGAGTAACAGGCCATTATTTTGAATCCACCGTATTTTGTGCGATTTGTCGATTTTCTTTATGTTTTTTTAATAATATTGCATAAAAAATTTTCATTTTTTTGCTTGCCATACCCGTTTTTATATGTTATAAGTATGTTGAGCACGAAAAGAAGTAAAAAAAGAAACCCCTAAGGAAAAGGAGGAAAAATTATGAAGATCAAAAATTTAGCAGACGTAGAAAAATTCCAGGAAGCGATCAACAAATGCGAGGGCGATGTTTGGCTTGAGTCAGTATACGGTGACAGATACAACCTTAAATCAGCACTTTCACAGTACATTGCCATGGCAGCATTACTTAAGGACAGCAACGAGGATCTCGAGCTTTTTGCTCAGCGTCGCGAAGACGAGGCTATCCTTGCAGCATGCATCAACGAGATCATGGATGCACACAAAGCCTGATCGGTGTAAAGAGATATTATTATGATTTTAAACAGTTCCGCTTTCATAGCGGAGCTGTTTTTTTGCAGTCTGAAAAAAAGGTGACAGGCACATGCTCATTTTGTGCCAGGCACAAAATGAGCATGTGCCTGTCACCTTTTTTCCGCCACCTTTTTTCATCATCTCTTTTTAAACTTGTGATAAAACTTGAAAAAAATACAATAAAAATTTTCAGCAAACACCAATATTACATCATGCTATATAAATATTTTTGCTGCTGTGATAAAATCATATACAGACAGACGAAAAATCTATTTTCTGAAAAGGAGATTTCAATATGGCAATATCAAAAAACGAACTTCTTGCACTCCAGAACGGAAGTGATATCCGCGGTGTTGCTCTTCAGCTCGAAGGAGGAAGCCCCGTTACACTTACAGATGAAGCAGCATATCTCATAGGCCGTGCCTTTGTCCGCTGGCTGTCCGGTTCATGCGGAATTACTCCGGAAAAATGCACCGTGGGCATCGGGGCAGACTGCAGAGTTACAGGCAGCATGTTAAAAGCCGGACTCATCAAAGGTATCATATCCGAGGGAGCATCCGTTTGCGACTGTGCCCTTGCAACGACACCGGCGATGTTCATGTCGGTAATTTATCCTGAAACTTCCTTCACCGCATCATGTATGCTTACCGCCAGCCATCTTCCAAGCGACAGAAACGGAATCAAATGCTTCAACAAAAACGGTGGTCTCAACAAAGGAGACATTACCGAGATTCTCAATATCGCTGCCGACATTGCCGAAGGAGGGTACGATATTCCTGGCGAAATGCCTGACATTCCGAAATTTGACCTGCTCTCTGCTTATGCATCAGATCTGAAAAACCACATTTCAGATTCACTTGGTGCCTCTGAAAAAGAAAAACCTCTGAGCGGCCTTAAAATAGTAGTCGATGCCGGAAACGGTATGGGTGGTTTCTTTGCCGACATTCTTTCGGATCTGGGTGCCGATACAAAAGGAAGCCGTTACCTTGATCCCGACGGAACATTCCCGAACCACATCCCGAACCCCGAGGATCCTACAGCCATGCATGCTATTTGCGAAGCCGTAAAAGAAAACACCGCAGATCTGGGACTTATTTTTGACACGGATGTCGATCGTATGTCGGCGGTATTGTCCGGAGGCCGCCCGCTCAACAGAGATGCGATCATCGCCATGATGTCCGCTATTCTCTCAAAGGATTATCCGGGCAGCACAATAATCACAGACTCTGTTACGTCCGACAGACTCACAGCTTTTCTTGAGGAAAAACTCGGGCTTAAACACCTCTGCTTTAAGAGAGGCTATAAAAATGTTATCAACAAATGCATTGAGTTAAATGAACAGGGCATCGTAAGCCCTCTGGCAATGGAAACCTCCGGTCACGGATGTCTTAAGGACAACTACTACCTTGACGACGGAGCAATGCTTGCCGTAAAGCTCGTATCCGCACTTGCTGATGCAAAGTCAAGAGGGCTGACCATCGACAGTCTTATTGACGGGTTCAGCACCGAATTCTGCGACAGAGAGATCAGATTCAAAATATCGGGCAATGATTTCAAGGAATACATGGCCGATGTGATCGACAAATTCAAAGAAAAAGCAGAAAATGCCGGATACCTTATGCCGAATTCCTTTGAAGGCATACGTATCAAATTTACAGAAAACCCCTGCGGATGGATGCTTTTGAGAGCATCTCTTCACGACCCTGTAATGGTACTTAACCTCGAAGGAATCACATCCGAAGATCTGAAGGCCATTTCCGAGATAGCCGCAGATCTGCTGAGTGGTTTTGACAGGCTCGACATTTCCGCACTTTAATATCATATAATACCGGAACCTTAATCCGGAGAAATGGAGGAATTTATGAAGATAAGACTTAATGAAGATTCCGAAGTTGTAAAAACAGTGAAGGAAGGTCTGAAAAGAACAGGCGGCTACTGTCCGTGCAGGCTTGAGCGTACAGATGAGAATAAATGCATGTGCAAGGAATTCAGAGATCAGATAGCCGATCCTGAATTTGAGGGCTTCTGCCACTGTATGCTTTATTACAAAGAAAAATAAGACTACATAAAAAGATGTATTGATGCAAAGTTGTATTAATGTATTGATGTAAGGACGATACCAAATAAAATCGGTGCCGGGAAAATGTTGAACATGTACCTTGTTGAACATGTAGCTGGCACTGATTTTATTTTGCACCTATTTCCTTTTGCGCCGTTATTATGTGGTCCGTTTTTTTCCGGTGCTGCTTATATCTGTGGCCGAGTTGCCTTGATTTTGATTTATCGTGCTGAAGGGAACGCTCCGACGCTTGCTTGAATGGTTTCATTGTAATTTATCGGAATGGCGGGCATTCTATGATGCTTGCCGGCATGCCTTAATATTGGATTCCCGGCTTGACAGGCATTCACCCACGCTGTATTGAATGGTTTGATTTTGACTTCCCGGAATCACAGGCACTAGTCTGGCACTACACGTTCCAACGCTTACTCGAGCTTGGTTGGGTAACTTGATTTTGATTGCTCGGGATAGTGTTCATCCTCCACCGCTGAAGTCCGGAAAATCTAACAAAAAATGATTTCAAAAAACGGTGAGCCCCATACGGGTCCCACCGTTTCAATAATTTCAATAACTTTATTTTCCGGATCATAACTCCGGTACTATATATCTTTGCACTCAACTTTGATTAAGCGTTTCTCTGTGCTGCAACTTCTGCCGCAAAGTCTTCCTGCTTCTTCTCAATGCCTTCGCCTACTTCAAAACGAATCATCTTTGAAAGTACAAGATCCTTGTTTACTGAAGCAAGATAAGCCTTAACTGTCTGTTTTCCGTCTTCAGCTCTTACATATGTCTGCTCAAGAAGAGTGATCTCTTTAAGCTGTTTTGAGATACGTCCCTCAACAAGACCTGCAAAGATCTTGTTCTCAACGATAGAAGCCTTATCTTCCATACCGATCTGTGCAAGTGTAGCCTTAGCTGCATCGGAAAGGAAGTTTACAAGGAACTTGTTGTTCTTGTTCTCTTCATAAGCCTTCTTATCATCCTCGCTCCAAACATTGAGAGCCTTCTCAACAAGTCCGTTGAAGATCGGCTTCGGAAGTGAGAACGGATCATTGATAGCGCTATCGATCGTGATCTCTCTTAACTTAGCGATCTCATCAGCAGAAATATCTTCTCTTGCGATATATGTAGGATTCATAGCTGCAACCTGCATAGCAATGTTTCCGAGAGCTTCTTTTGCAGCATCATCAGACGCACCGTTTGCTCCTACGAGAACACCGATCTTTCCGCCGCCGTGAAGATATGATGCGATGCAGTCAGCTTCGATTCTGATGAATCTTCTGAAAGAAAGCTTCTCACCGATCTTAAGAGTCTTCTCAGCGATCACTTCTGTAAGACCGCCGTCAAGAAGTCCCTGAACATCCTCGCCGTTCATGCCGCCCTGAGCGCCTGATGCAAGAGCTGTATCGGCAACATTCTGAACGAACTCCTGGAATACTTCGTTCTTTGCAACAAAGTCAGTTTCGGAGTTAACCTCTACAACTACAGCCTTTCCGCCGTCAACAGCAACGCGGCAAATACCCTCTGCCGCAATTCTTGAAGCTTTCTTTGCCATCTTAGCTGCGCCGCTCTTTCTGAGAACTTCCATAGCAGCATCCATGTTTCCGTCAGCTTCTGTAAGAGCCTTCTTGCAGTCCATCATACCTGCGCCGCTTAACTCTCTTAACTCTTTAACCATTGCCGCTGTAATAGCCATTATTCTTACTCCTCCTCGTCCGACTCAATTGTATCATCATCAGGATCTGCAACATATCCCTCAACCGGAGCTTCCTCAACATCAGCGTTTGATTCGCCCTGATTTGCTTCAATAACAGCATCTGCCATCTTTGCAACGATAAGCTTGATAGCACGGATAGCATCATCATTACCCGGAATTACATAATCAAGCTCTTCCGGATCACAGTTTGTATCACAGATACCGATAAGCGGGATTCCGAGAGTATGAGCTTCCTGAACACAAATCTTTTCCTTCTTCGGATCTACGATGAAGATAGCATCCGGAATCTTTGTCATGTTCTTGATACCGCCAAGGTTCTTCTGGAGCTTTTCAAGTTCCTTGCGAAGCTTGATAACTTCCTTCTTCGGAAGAACTTCAAATGTTCCGTCGCTCTCCATAGCCTCGATATCTTTAAGTCTCTTGATGCGGCTCTGGATAGTTCTGAAGTTTGTAAGCATTCCTCCAAGCCATCTTTCGTTTACATAATACATTCCGCAACGCTCTGCCTCTGTTGCGATAGCATCCTGAGCCTGCTTCTTTGTTCCGACAAAAAGAATCTTTCCGCCGTTAGCTGCAACGCCTGCGATCGCATTGTAAGCGTCATCAACCATTCCTACTGTCTGCTGAAGGTCGATAATGTAGATACCGTTTCTCTCTGTAAAGATATACGGCTTCATCTTAGGATTCCATCTTCTTGTCTGATGTCCGAAGTGTACACCTGCCTCAAGCAGCTGCTTCATTGAAATAACACCCATTTTTGTTTTCTCCTTTTTTGGTTTTCTTCCGCATGCTTCCGTCGAATATGACCACAAGGGCACCGAATATCCAAATCCACATGCGTGATATTTGAGTAACTGTTAAATTATAGCATCACGGATAACACACCGTCAAGAAATCTTTGTTCTTTAATGCCCATCTTTTTTGCAATTATTCCGTCTTTTCTGTTTTTTCTTCCATTTATTTTGATGTCACGGATTTTTTAAACATAACTATGGAAATTCCCGCAATAACACATCCTGCTGCCGCCGCTATCATGCATCCCAGCACCGTTATCCCTATATCAAGGCTGTTCACCAGAACAGGGAAGAAATTGAATGCGGCATGCATCACTATTGTTGCGGCCAGACTCTGGGTTATTTCATATATGTAGGCCATTATCATTCCGAAAATGAGGGCAGTCACTGCCGTTACTATCTCCATATGAAGTACGCCGAAAGCTGCCGAAACGATAAGAGCCGCCGGCAGAAACGCCAGCGAACGCCTCAGTCGATTAAACAGTATTCCCCGGAAAAGAATCTCCTCCGCTATAGGTGCCGCGATGCACATAAGTACGAGCTCTACCGGAAAACTCTGAGAGAACAGAATCGTCCGGCTGTCCACCGATTCAATAAGGCGGTTAAGGCCGGTAAGAACTATTATAAGATTGATGGCAACCGAGGAGGCAAAGCCTATCAATACCAGAAGTATTGAATTCTTTACCCCGGGAAGCTTCAAAAGCTTCCTGTTTCCGTAAAGACCGGTCACTTTTCTGTCATTTTCAAGAATCGGAATAAAAACGGCAATACTCATGATATATACCACAAAGGTCAGGGGTATCGAAAACGACCCGACCACATCGCTCATAATATAAAAAATATCGCCGGGGCCAAACAATCCGATAAATGCCAGCACTGCCATGACAACAACGCTCACAAAATAATCCAGTCCGACATAAATCAGAATCGGATATATAACATCCCAGATTTTTTTACCGGCGGACGCCTTGTAAATATATCCGTTCGGATATATCGCAGAATGCTTCATCCTTGTCTTATAATCATTTTTCAGAATCTTATCGACAATGTCCGATGTGGTTTCGCATATCAGATCCGGAGAGCTTTCTTCAACTTCCCCGAGGGCTCCGTTTCCGTAAAGTACTCCCATAGTATCCACTCCGGCTTCTTTTCCGGCTTCAACATCATAAAACCGATCGCCCACAAAAAGAGTCTTTCCGTCACTTCCGTCGTCAAGAATAACACACGCCTCCGCAACCAGATCTGCCTTTGTGCACTCTCCTTCAAAAACAGAAGAGCAGACAGCTTCATCCACATACTTTGCTATTCGGAGTTCCGACAGAAGCTCATTGGTCTCATCAATTCCTCTCGAAGAAACGACCCCGATGTTCTTCCCTTCAGCCTTCAGAGAACTGAGGACATTCTCTATTCCGTCATAAAGTACGATACCCTCAAAGCCGGACTCCTCATATTTCTGCCTGAATGCTTTCACCGCAATGTCCGTCAATTCTTCATTGCCGTCAGTGTATTCACTGTACTTCTTTCGAATGGGATTGACCGAAAAAGCCCTCAGCATCGAATTATCAGCTTCGTCGATCCCAATAGCCTCAAATCCTGCCAAAGCAGCCTCAGTTATTCTTCCCGTAGTATCCGCCAAAGTTCCGTCGATATCAAAAATAATCGATTTATACATATTAACCCTCTTTTTTCGGCGCTTTCAAATCTTCCAGCATCTCGAAAACGCGTTTACGGTACACCGGATGCATCTTGTAAGGAGCGATCTCGCTCAAAGGTTCAAGGACAAAAGTCCTGTTTTTCATATCCGCATGCGGAATGCAAAGGTCATTTTCCTCAGTAATGAGATTATCGTAAAACAGAATATCCAGATCCAGCGTTCTTGGACCCCAATGTATCCTGCGCTCCCTTCCCGCCTCTTTTTCTATCATGTTCAGGCACTTAAGAAGCTTAAGCGGTGAAAGAAATGTCTTAATCCTCGCCGCCCCATTGAGAAAATCAGGCTGATCCTCTACTCCGTACGGCGCAGTTCGGATGAACGCAGAGACCTTCTCCACCCTGCACCCTCTCATATTTCCCAGGCGTTCCAGGGCATGCTCAAGAATCTCCTTCGAATCACCAATATTGGATCCCAGACCGATATACGCATCATGCCATCTACGTTCGGCAACAGCCGAGACTGTCTCAAAGCTCTGGCTGAGAGGCGCCTCCGGCTTACTCACTTCAACCACAACCGAGCTTATCCTTTCATCAAAAAGAAGTATTTCCTCAGCCAGATGCTCCGCACAGGTTTCTATAAGTGCGTTCACCTCATTTTTCATCATTGTTTCAATCAGATCGGCAATCTTTCCGTAGTCTGCCGTATCCGAAATGTCATCAATGCTTTTCTTTGATCTTATGTCAACTTCGAAAGAGGCTGAAACATAAAATTTCTGCCCGTTTATTCTCTCATGCTCAAATACTCCGTGGTTGGCATAAACCTCAAGATTTTTAATATTTATCCTGTCCATCACTCTCACCCGGCATTTATGATCGCTTCATACATCTTAACAGCCCTGTAATTCTTTTCCACATCGTGTACTCTCACAAAAGGATACCTGTTGATCGCCGCCAGCACACTGGTAACGATAGTCCCTTCCTCCCTCTCATTCTTCGGAAGATCCAAAGTAAGTCCTATCATTGATTTTCTGGAAGCTCCCAGAAGCATTGGATATCCCAGCCTATTGAACTCATCCAGATGCTTCATTACACTCAGATTCATCTCACATGTTTTTCCGAAACCGATCCCCGGATCGAGTATTATCTTCTCGGGAGATATACCCGCCTCAACGGCAAGCTTAACACTTTCTCCTAAGTCCGAACATATGTCCTTTATCAGATCATCGTAGACAGGCTCCTTTTTGTTATGCATAAGACAGCATACGGCATCATATTTCCTGACCACTCCGGGCATATCACTGTCATACCGAAATCCCCAGATATCGTTTATGAGTGACGCTCCCGCCTTAAGAGCCGCCTCCGCAACACGGCTCTTGTAAGTATCAACAGATACCGGAGCGCCAATATTCCCCGCCAGCTTCTCAATGACCGGAACCACTCTGTCGATCTCCTCCTGATCCGATATCATCTCATAGCCAGGTCTTGTGGATTCACCGCCAACATCTATTATCGCCGCCCCGCGCTTCACCATATCTTCGGCATGCGCAATAGCGATATCCGGATCCTGCCATCTTCCTCCGTCGGAAAAAGAGTCGGGAGTGACATTCAGTATCCCCATTATATATGTATGATTTTCAACGTCAAAATCCTTGGTGCCTATTCTCATGTCTTTCTCTCTAAACCTTCTTTTGCTATACTTTCTTATGCTATACTTGCTTATGTTGTACTTTCTTATGCTATACTTTCCTATGCTAAATCTTCTTACGCCATTTTTTCTTGCGCAAATCCTTCTTATGTCAGTTCTTCTTATGCCAAGCCTTCCTAATTCCAAGCATTCTTATTTTGAACAATTCTCAAAATATTCGGATTTCTGTCCCCGTCCATCTCTACCAGCCGATAAAATTATTCTTTTTTTCGGGGCTCCATTTACATTCCTCCGAAGCCTTGCAGGCAAAGCATTTTCTGGAAAGCTTATCCGCATCGAATATCACTCCCGAAAGGGCATCAGCCTCCGAAACATCCTTTTCCCTTCCGCTGTGAAAAGCTATTGCCGCAGCAATGCTTTCGATCTCACTTCCCGAAAAACCGCAGTCCTCAAGTATCTTTGAAGCGATCCGCGCGCCGGCTTTCCCATGAGGTGTTCCCTCCGAATACTGAACATCCCTTCCGATATCATGAAGAAGTGCCGCCGCATAAACCGTCTCCTTTGAAATATCATATTTTTTCTCCAGACAAAGGATATATGCTATCCTGGCAACATCCATAAAATGCCCGATATCATGGAGGCAAAACCTCCTGTCTTCTTCAAATGCTTCACAGGATCTCAAATGCTCCTCAAACAGCGGGTGCCGCAGGATTCGATTAACTCTCTCAAGCTTTACTTCCTCATCATTTTTAGACCGGTAGGATGAATCATACTTTCCCATATATCACCTTCCGAGCATGCGGAAGAATTTGTCCTGCAATTTTTCATTATCCGCAAACACTCCCCTTGTAACTACATTTACAGTCTTTGTTCCGGGCTTATTAACCCCACGCATAGACATGCACATATGCTCAGCCTCGCACATAACCATTACGCCCTGCGGCTTAAGGTGCTCCATGACTGCATCGGCGATCCGGCTCGTCATCTGCTCCTGTATCTGAAGTCTTCTGGCATATATCTCAACCGTGCGGGCAAGCTTCGAAAGTCCCACAACCTTTCCGTTGGGAATATATGCCACATGAACCTTTCCGAAAAACGGCAGCATATGGTGCTCGCAAAGGGAATAAAAGGTAATATCCTTTTCTATCACCATCTCATTGCTGTCACAGGAAAATACCTTTGAAAGGGGAATCCCGGCATCCTGACCTATTCCTCCGCAGATCTCCTCATACATACGTGCGACCCTGTCAGGGGTTTCCTTTACCCCTTCTCTTTCGGGGTCGTCTCCTATTGCCTCTATCAGCATTTTCACTGCCTGTCTGATCTTTTCTGAATCCATACAATTTCCTCATTTCGGGTAATTATCTCTTATATATTTTCCTGCGCTTCCTAAAAACGACAGCGAGCCCGTAATAAGCGCTGCTCCCCCGCACATTGCGGCATCTTCCGCGGCTCTTTTTACAGCCTCAAACGGCGCGCACTCCCGGGCATGTATCCCTTCTTTTTCAAATACCGCTCTTAAAGTACCGGAATCCAGAGTTCTCTCCCTGTCCGGAAGTTCAAATGTGTACACCTTCTTAAGATGCGGTGAAAGAATCTTTGCGATCCGGGTATATTCTTTATCCTTAAATACACCTATTGCCGCAAAAATATCTGTTCCGGAAAAATACTCCTCCAGCGCCAGGGACAATCGGTATGCGGCATCTTCATTGTGCGCTCCGTCAATAATCACCAAGGGATCCGTACACACGATCTCAAGCCTTCCGGGCCACGCAGCAGCGGCAAGTCCCTTCCTTATCGTCTCTTTCGTTATTCTTTTCCGACCCGCTCTTCTTTGCACCGAAAGGGCTATCTCTATCGCTGTACACGCATTTTCGCATTGATGTTTGCCGGCCATGTGTATTTCAAATCCCCGGAAACTATCTTTTCCCGTGTCATAATCGAATACCTGTTTTTCAATGTCTGACTCCGCCACATTTAAGGAACCCATAGTTTTGAGAAAGCTTCCTTTTTCCGAACATTTCGCTTTTATGACCTCCAGCACCTCTGCCTTCTGCCATCCGGCGATCACATCACATCCCGGCTTTATTATCCCGGCCTTTTTCACGGCGATCTGAGGGAGCGTATTTCCCAGAACTCCCATATGATCCATACTGACGGATGCAAATGCGCACACCATCGGAGAGCTTACGATGTTAGTTGAATCAAGATCTCCCCCAAGGCCTGTCTCAAGCACCACATAATCGCATTCGTTTTCCTTGAAATAAAGAAATGCCGCCGCCGTCTCAAACTCAAATACAGTGGGCAGACTCTTCCCGTTTCGTTTCAGAACCTCGCAGGCCCTTCTCACCTTGTTTAAATAAAAGACAAATTCATCCTCTTCCATCCATTTTCCGTTGATACGGAATTTTTCCAGATAGCCCATAACACAGGGGGAGCTGAAGGTTCCGACCTTATATCCTGAGCTCATGAGAATTGAACTTGAAAAAGCAAGTACAGACCCCTTTCCGTTTGTGCCTGCGATGTGAATAATTTTCAGCTCATCCTGAGGGTTGCCGAGCACCTCCATGAGGTTTCTTATGGTATCCAGTCCAAGGACGCTTCCCGAAGCCGAAATAGTATTTACATATTGCATTGCCTCATCAAAAGTCCGGATTTCATTCATTCCAATCACCGTACAAAAGGTGCCAGGCACCTTTTGTACACCAGCCTGTCCCTTTTTTGCATAAATATCCCATTAAATAAAAGAAACCTGCTTAAGCGCACACCTAGATGCTACGCATAAGCAGGTATTTTCTGAATATGTGTAACAGCGGGATGCGATTTTGATACCGCGAGAAAAACCTCTTCGTCCATGCAAGAACACCCTGCCCGCATGACACTTTACGCATCAAAATCTTCTCTGCTAAATTATGCTGTATTCTAGCACAAATGCCGCTGCTTTTCAATCAAACATGTAATTGTTTAAATAATTATCCCGCCATGATTTCCGCAATTGTTCCCGTCATTATTCCGCATTAAGCATATACTCCTCTACTTTGCGTTTGTCATCTGCGGACAATTCTTCCGAGTACACTCTGAGATACTCCTTCACTACCGCGGCTCCCCTCTCCCTATCTCCATTCAGGCAATACTTTTTGAAAAACTCCTTATAATTTTCCGGATTTTCCGGATGTATCTCTATCGCCCTGGAATAATCCCCGTTTCTTATGGCCGTTATATAGGAAAGCTCCATCGCATCGTCTGTTATGCCTCTCAACTGCACCAGAAAAACTAGAAAGAAAAATACCGCAAGAATTGCAAGCCTTCTCAATCTGTGATTCTTATTTTCGTTATTCATTTTTTCCAGTGCGGATCTCATCTCACCGGAACTGTGAAATCTTTTGGTAATTTCGGGCCGGACGGCCCTTCGAATGACTTTTTTAAGACCTCTTCCGCAGGTTTTTCCCGCTGTTTTTTCCAGGATCCTGCCGAGAGCATAGATATCACTTTCAACACAGTACATTCCCCGGTACTGCTCAGGAGGAGAATATCCCTTTGTGACCACCTTCCGGGAATAACCGGATTTTTTACCTTCGGGAAGTGCCCTTGCAAAATCAAAATCGATCAGCTTTATTCTGCCTTCATCCGTTATCATCAGATTCGACAGCTTCAGATCCCTGAATATAACATTTCTCCCGGTGCCATGCAGATATTTTAGAATATCGCATATCTGCATACCGATATCATAAGCCAGCTCTTCGCTCTGACCGTATCTTTTGATATACTCCGACAGGGTCGTCCCCGGAACATAATCCATTATATAATAAATAAATTCATTGTCCTCGCACTTTTCAACGATTCGCGGAATTCCCGGATGATCCAGTTCTTTCATGAGTTCAAAGCCCCCAAAATACCGGGCTCTGCCTTTTCTTACCGCCTTGATTGCCCAGAATTTTCCAAGGGAAATGTCCTCCGCCAGAAAAACATCCCCGGTACCTCCGCGCCCAAGAAGGCGGATGATCTTATATTTTTCCAGTTTCATATATAAATAATGTTTATGCTTTTTGACAATACCTACACGGAAACTGTAATTCAAATCCAAAACGGATTTCAATACCTTTTGACAAAAATTTTAAACGGCGGAATGTAACCCAAACCGCCGTTCAAAAATAACATTATTTCTCATGCGTAAATCACATATGATCCGGAGCCTCAAATCCAAGCATATCGATACTCTTTTCCATTACCTCCTTTGCAAGGGTAATGAGAGCTATCCATGATTTCTGCTTTTCCCTGTCAGTCTCGGAAATGATCTTTGTTTCGTGATAAAATGTGTTAAAAGTATTCGCAAGCTCATAAATATACGAACATATCCTGTGGGGAGCACTCTGCTCATAGGCATCCCAGACAGTCGGTCCGAAATCCGTCAGGATAAGCTGAAGCTTCTTTTCAGCATCCGAAGATGCGGCAAGGATCGTTCCTTTTGTATCTTCATTCTGTCCGTCCTTCCCCAGCACCTCATCGACATATTTATTGATGATCGATTTGATCCTCACTATCGTATAGAGGATGTAAGGTCCGGTATTTCCCTCAAACGATGTGAATTTATCCACATCAAAAATGTAATCCTTGGTGGCCTGATTTGAAAGATCACCGTATTTCAAAGCCGCAAGTCCCACTATTTCAGCCGTACGCTTCACCTCATCATCACGGATATTCCGGTTGTCACGGATCTTATTCTCCATCTCCTCATTTATATCGGCAATGAGATTCTCAAGCCTCATAACGCCGCCCTCGCGGGTCTTGAACGGCTTGCCGTCCGCGCCGTTCATCGTTCCGAAGCCGATATGCTTAAGCTCCACATTATCGGATACAAGCCCCGCCTTTCTGGCAGTCCTGAAAACCTGCACAAAATGCATTTCCTGGCGCTTATCAACAATGTAAGTGATCTTTTCAGGATCGTAATTTTTTACACGATCCATTATTGTCGCAAGATCGGTAGTGGCATACAAAGATGCCCCGTCGGACTTGAGCACGATGCAGGGAGGTATCTCCTTCTTGTCATCCTCCTGCGCAACATCCACGATAAGGGCGCCCTGATCTACCCTCGCGATGCCCTTATCCCTGAGAGTCGAAATAAGCTCAGGAATATAAGGCTGGGCATCCGACTCCGCTTTCCACAGTTCAAAATCCACGTTGAGACGGGCATAATTTTTCTTAAGATCGGTCACTGAAATTTCCATGATCTTCTTCCAGAGCTCTCTGTATCCTCTTCGTCCCTCCTGAAGCTCATGGGTAGCCTGAAGAGCGCGGTTTTTGTACTCCTCATCCGCCTTTGATCTTCCCGAAGCGCTGGGATAGATCTCCTCCAGCTCTCCGATCGTAAACGGAGCCTCCTTCGGATAATCCCCCTCATAATTTTCATCAAAATAAACCAGGTCCGGATAACGCTCGGCAGTCTCGGTAATAATAAGACCTATCTGGAGACCCCAGTCGCCCAGATGAATATCTCCTATCGCATTCTGACCCACAGCTCTGTCGATCCTCTTTACCGCCTCACCTATGACTGCGGAACGAAGATGACCTACATGGAGAGGCTTTGCGACATTAGGTCCGCCGTAATCAAGGATGATGGTTTCGCGAGTGTCCGTCTGCGGGATTCCCAGGTATTCATCTGAACCCATTTCGGTAAGGTATCTGCCAAGCGCCTCGGGATCGACATTGATATTGATAAATCCCGGCTTTACAGTCTCGATTACGGAAATAAAAGAATCCTGCCCCACGCTCACCTTTTCCACAACATCATCCGCGATCATAAAAGGAGCCTTGTGATATGTCTTTGCCGCTGCCATTGCCCCGTTGCACTGATATTCGCAAAGATCGGGCCTGTTTGATACAGTCACCTTCGCATAGCTCTCATCGTATCCTGCCTCGCAAAATGCTTTTTTTAACTCTTTTTCTAGAATAGAAATCAATTTTTCCATTTGATAAATCCCCCCGGAGCCAAAGCCCCCGTAGTTTTCGTATTATTCTGAATCATAACATGATTTTTTTTGACAGTCATTGCAAATCATAAAAATAATTTTCCTTTCAGGAAAAAAGGCGTCGAAGCCAGCTGTCAAGGGAATACTCTGTGTATATTTCCCGGGGCAGCTCCTCGTAATCCTCCGTAAAAAATCCCGATCCGGGATCGATATTCCCCATTCCGTTCTCCAGAACAAGAATATTGTTTTCCCTGTAAAAATCATAATTTTTTATATCCGGGTTTGCGGTCACGAGTTTTTTCTTTGCTCCTATGCACTCTATAGCTCTTATCGTCAGGCCGTTCTGTCCCTCCTGAGGAGCATCCAGCACACATCTTGATTTTACCAGAATGTCGGTTATCTCGGATGCCGAAAGCCGCCCGGTTCTGAAGCTTTCAAACTTTACACCCTTGTATTCCGGCGAAGTCAGTTTGTGATATAAGTACTTCAGGCGGGAAGGCATATAATGATAGATAAACTGCCTCGGGAGAACATCTTTCAGCGCATCCGCCATCAGATTTATCTCCCTGAACTTTTTCGGATGAGCCGTACCTACATATGAGCAGTCATATAATGATTCCGCTTTCATACCGGCGATCTTCTCGTAGGAGCTGATGTAAAAAAGCGGAAGATGCCTGTAAACGGAATCCTTTAGCGCATCTATCCTGTCAAAGGTAAATACCCTGTCGAAGTATCCGTGTATCGACTTTACATAGGGCAGATTTTTCTCACCGTCCCATTGATAGAGAACAAATAAGGCATCCTTCTGGGAATTCCTTATCTCGCCTATCATCCCGGCAGTAAAAGAAAAGCTCATTCCCGCAATAACCAGGATATTGTCATATTTTTTAGATTCAATAACGGGTCTCACCCGCTCATTAAAATACTTCTTCGTCGAAGCACCTATAAGCTTTTTATTAAGTCTCCCCAAAGCCTTTGAAATATTGGTATTGCTCGGGGCATCGCATAAATAGTCCGCCTCAAAGCCCTGATCACCGGCTGTTTTTAATATTTCCTTATAATAGCCGAAAAACATCGGAGCAATAAGGAGCATTTTTTTTGCCTTCATATTTTTCTCCATTCGAATTTTATTCGAACAACCCCTTCAATTCCTCCGCGCAGGCTGATACGGAACCCTGAACCATGGTTTTCTGCCCGCCGCCCTTTGCGCCGAATTTCTCTTTCATCTCGTCATGTACAGGCGTAACATCCGTATTTCCGGCGATAACATACCTGTACCCTTCTTCATCATTGCCGTCAAAAAAACCGCATATATCCCGGGAATCGCCAATTCTCTTAATCGCATTTCTGAAAACCCGGCCGTCCGTGTTTTCTGTGAAGACGCATATCTTCTTTTTTTCAGCCGGAATCTTCTCTATCTCGCTCCACATGAGCTTTTCATTTAATGAGGAAACATCATTTTTCAGTCTGATGATCTCATTTTTCATGCTGTCTATCTTATTCTCAACCATCTCCGTAGATGTTGTCATACCTCTCGCCAGAGACGTCATCATTCCGTGGATACTTGCCAGATAATTAAAGGCTCTTTCCCCGGCAAGCATGTGGATCCTCGTTCCTCCCTTGTAATTCTGATGGGAAATGACCTTAAAAAGGCCTATCTCACCGGTTCTGTCAACATGAGGAGCGCAGCATGCACACACATCATATCCGGGAAATGTTACTATTCTCACCTCTCCGTCAATATCAAGCTTACTTCTGTACTCAATATCATCAAGGCTTCCGGAGGGCAGAATACGGGTTTCACTCTTAATATTTTTATAAACGGCAAGATTCACCAGCTTCTCAAACCTGATAATGTCCTCATCTGAAATAACTCCCGAATAATCCATAGTCACATCATTGTCACTCAAATGAAATCCCACATTGTCATAACCCAGATGTTTTTTCACTATACCCGAAAAAATGTGCTCGGCCGAATGCTGCTGCATATTGGAGAACCTATGATTACGATCCACAGTTCCGTAGACAATATCGCCCTTTTTCGCAGGTGATGTATCGATTTTCAGATAATGGTGAATAATTCCCTTCTCAATACGGACATCCAGTACCAGATTGTCCTCAAGAACGCCCCGGTCGGGACTCTGTCCCCCTTCCTCAGGGAAAAATGCGGTCCGATCCAGCACAACATCGTACATAAGAATAGGTTCTTTGATATCTCCGCATTTGTATAAAATCTGTTCCCACGAGATTACCTTTGCGGTAAAATCCGTAAGATACGCATCCTCATAATATAACTTTCCGGTTCCCTGTCCGATATTTGATTCAACTGCCATTCAATCAACCCTCTGAAATAATCCGAATATTTTACATGCGGTCTATTATTATAACACATTGTTTATGGTATTTAAAATATGATATTATTTAAGCATAAAACATTAAAAAATGCTTGAGAAATGAGGATATGAGCATGGATATTTATGAAGAGATTTTAAAAGCAAGAAGGTCCGGTACTCCTTACTCGGTTGCTACTATCGTAAAGACCGTAGGATGCACTCCCCGGAGTGCAGGAACCAAAATGCTGGTCTTCGGTGACGGAAGCTGTATTGGTACCATTGGCGGAAGTCAGGCGGAAGTACAGGCTGTAAAGGATTGTCTTGACGCCATAAGATCAGGACGTCCGGCACTAAAAACGTATTCCCCCGAAACTCTCGGGCAGACCGACTGTCAAAAGACTATTGAAGTATTCATAGAACCCGGAGACACGCTCCCTCATCTCTACCTTATAGGTGCCGGTCATGTGGCTCAGTCGGTGCTTCCTTATGCAAAAAAGCTGGGATTCTACAATATAGTCATCGATACCCGCGATACTTCGGAATATGCGGAATTTCTCTCAGATTCGGACGAGATCATAAAAGTAGACACCTTTTCACAGCTTGAGACTATGGATTTCGCACCCCGTTCATTCATTATTATCTGCACCTATTCCCATGCGACCGACGGGGAAGCCACCCTTGCTGTCATGGATAAAAACGCCGCCTATATAGGAATGCTGGGTGCAAAGCATAAATTTCTCCCCATCTTTGATAATCTTAAGAAGCACGGTTACTCTGAGGAAGTAATCAAAGGAATTTATGCACCTATAGGTCTCGACATAGGAGGAGAAACTCCGGAAGAAATCGGCATGAGCATAATGGCCGAGATACTGGCCGTAAAAAACGGCTGCAGTGCCGCTCACCTAAGGGATAAAAAAAGAGCTCATATTTTCGGAGATTCTTAATTTAACATGAAGGCGGTAACGGGAAACTCCCGTCACCGCCTTTTTAAAGGATCGAATCTTTATTATTTAACCTGTTCTTTTTTCTTTTTGCCATAAACGGCAATAGATACTGTTCGATGCACTACCTTCGGTCCGCTTTTCTGATCTCAGTACCTGCGCCTGACATCGCCTTACCGTCTGCACTTGTTGACCATCCCTTGAACTGCTTGCTTTTACATCATTAAAAAATGGATAGTTTCTTCCCTTGCCTCAGACGATTTCATAGATGCAGGTGCCTCGGCAGCTTCAGATTAATTCGCACCGGCACGGACAAAGGGCTGCTCCTCATCGAACACGGTATCGATCAGCACCATATCGTCACCGTTGACGGATACCCCATATTCCGCCTCAGTGCCGTCTTCATAGTTCAGATAAAGAACACCGTCTGTCACAATGTAGGTGAAGGGATACTTATCGACGATCATATCGTGAACACCGGTGAAGTCCGCATTGAAGGTTATGTGATCGGGCCAGTCGTCGGTACGATCCCAGGTGCCAATCATTTCTTCCATAGTCGCCTTGTCGGCTTCAGCTGCGGCTTCGGCGGCTGATGCTGCGGCTTCGGCTTCAGCTGCGGCTTCGGCTTCGGCTGCTTCATAGACAGACTTCAGATCGAAACATGCGCCCAGGCACAGGTCAGAGTTCGGATTCTCGATGACTGCCTCCACAGGATTCTTGGTTCTGGGATAGAACAAAGCGCTGCACTCCACCGTTTCACCCGGTGAGATATTATAGTCATTATAAGCCTCATTGCCGGCTATGACATCCTCGTCATCCACATCCCAGTATGTAGCATAATGCAGACTCACGCCGTCCTGAAACAGACTCACATCGATCAACATACCGGCAGTATTTTCTTCCTCACCCTTGTTGGTAACGGTAAGGTTTACCTGAACCAAATCCCTGCCGTCACTAGCCTTGGCCAATTCAATACCGTTGATTGAGACCTCGCTGTTATGAGGAAAATCAAATTCCCCGGAGGCAGACATTCCGGAAGTATAGGTGGGGTTGGTGATGCCGGGCAGTTCAAAGGGCTCAGGTGCGCCCATGATATTATTAGGATCGATCTCAAACTCAAAAGGTTCAACATCATCTTCACTGTACATCCAACCGCCGACCATGATAAAGCATGATACCTTTACTGCGCCGCCGTTAGGATTCCAACGAATATTGATGGTGTTCCGGTTTGTGCAGCCGGGCTGAATATACAGTGTCTGATTCAGATCCTCAGGAACCGCGTTTTCATCATCGTTATCAAAATTGTAGGTTTCGCACTCCTCCCCGTCCTGGGTAATACTGAGGAAATCAAGTACATAACCGGGAGCATGACCGTTGGCGGTATCGTCGGTGTTGGTGTAGTCGTAGTAGATACGCAGCAGGTCGTCACCTTTGTCATTGCCGGCAGCTTCCGCACCTACGATCTTGATCCGGGCATTACCGTACTGGGTAAAAGTGTGGGTAAGCGCATCATCTTCCGCATCTTCCGCATCTTCCGCTTCTCCCGCTTCTTCCGCTTCTTCCGCTTTTTCTTCTTTCTCCGTGGGCTTTGCATCAGAAGCGGTATCGGAAGTCTCCGGCTTATCGGAACCGGAATCTTTTTCTCCGCATGCAGTCATGGACAGAGCCATAACAAGCACCAGCAGTAAAGCAACTATTTTCTTCATATTCTTTCCTCCTTATGGGAAAAGTCATCATTGTATTTTGTCTTCTGCTTCATCAGCAAGACGGCTGTATTCGGCAAGACCGCTGGTTGCGGCATCGTCCACCTTGTTCATTGCGTCAGCCACTTTTTCCGCAGCATCCTCAGGAACCTCTCCGTTCTTAGCAGCCTTGATGGCTGCACCGAACATACTGCCCATAGCCTTCAGAGCTTCGCCTTCACGCTTCTGCTGCTTGGTGGGACCAAATTGGAACAGGCCTTTGGTATCATCATTTACACCGAAAATTTTATCAAAATGCCGGATAATATTTTCCGGATAATATTTCATATCTCTCTTATCAAGCTGTATGGTGATCTCCCCGGTAATATAGGGATGAGCTCTCAGACCCTTGGGAATCCGGTTTGGATCAGTCTGCTCTCCCACCAGAGTAATTTTCACGCCGCCCTCCTTGAATTCCTTCTCCTTGCCGGCTTCGGCAGGCTCCGTTTCGATTTTGTAAATCTCGTAGTTGGCCACCTGGTCGTAACGTATGAGTTCCAAAGGATATTTGTTGTCTTTGTCGCTATTATAAACCCGGAACATACCTGCCTCATCATAAAAGATGATGCCTTGTCTGCTGGCACTGGGGATGCGTAAACCTTTCAGCCCGCTGATGGATTCCACCAGCTTGCCCTGGCGCTTCATGTACTCCATGTGCCCAAGCAGCTGGTCCTTGGTGTAACGGTATACCTGGATATAACGGGAGCAGGCGTGTTTGCAGTCGTAGCATATAAACTCATCGTTTTTGATCTTGTCGCGCTTCATCATTCCCACTTCCTGACCGCAGAAAGCGCAAACCTGCTTACCGAATTTCTTCTTAAACAAATCGCCAATACTCATAATGATACCTCCGTTTCAAAAATAAAAATAAACAACACTCTTTATCAAAAATCAGTTCAACCGGAACATAAGGAAGTCATCGGGGTTCAGATCGGTAATGTAAGCATCGTCCGGCCACTCCACACGGCTATTCACGAAGCCCGTCACACAGCCGTCGTAACCTGTGGGCACCAGAAAATCAATCAGCTTGGTAAATATGCATTCATTGTTTCCGTCCTCGTTAACATACCAATCACCCCAGGTGCCTTCTTTTTCTAAAAAATAGGCATCCGTCTCCTGGCCGTTATGAACTATTGTATACCGGTACTTATCGTAAGTATCCGTTTCTTCTACCAGTTCATAGGTATCGTTAAGGAGTTTTGTGTTGTAGTAGTCTTCATAGCACATAAGGATTCCATCGATTCCGTATTCCCAGGCATTATCATCATTGAATCGAATTTCTATCGTAGCCGTATGCCACTCATAACCCTCCAAAGGTTCATAGCCATCGGCGGACTCGAAAATTTCATAGCTGACGACTGTCGCTTCGCCGAGAGTATCGAGATCCGTATTGTCGGCACACTGGTTTGCAAAGGCGTAAGGCTCGCCCACTTCCATGAAATAGGTAAACCCGGCCTGCTCCATCTCGGACACCACAGGCTCCGGTTTCTCGCCCTTGCGCAGAACAAGGACTGTTTCGATCATGTCCAGCTTCATCTCCCCGTTCTCCAGGGTGTATGAAACGGTCATTTTTTCCTCGGTGAATGTAATGGCTCCGTCAGTCCAGGTCAGAGGCATTTCGTCTTCCATGTACATAGCACCGGTACCATCAGCATTCAGCTCCATGTACATCAAAACACCGGCAGACTTGACGTACGCCATGTCCTCCTCGGAAATGGCGGACTCGGGATCCTCGCTCTCCATCCGGACGATTTCCCAATAGCCCGCATCGTTATAAGTTGCTTCGGTGACAGGCATCTCAGAGCTTTCCGTCGCGGAGGTCATTTCCTCCTCTGCTTCGCTTTCACTTTCTTCGGCAGGCATCTCAGCACCTTCTTTCAGGAAGGCCATTTCCACACCCATGTCCATCAGGTCCACGGTGATGACGCCATCGGCAAGCGTACCCACACTGTCAACACCTTCAATGGTAAGAGTGATCGTTTCACCTTCCAGCGTCCACTTCATTGGGTACTCATCGCCGTCCAGCATGACGGTGCCCTTGCCTCCGGACTCCAGCTCCATCCAGGTCTCACCGGGATATACCTCAGACATGTCCATGGTTATGCCTAACGCTTTTGCGGAAACACCTTGGTACTTGCCCGCATTGGGATCCGGCTCACCACCGCCGCAGGCTGTCAAAGACAGCAGCATGGCAATAGCCAGCAAAATCGCGATCATCTTTTTCATATCCGCTCCTCCTTCGGTTTACATAATGCAATCCAGTGATTTATAACTTACTTCCGCAGCTCTGGCAGAAATTACCGCCCTCAGTAGGTGCACCGCAGTTGGGACAGAATTTGGGCCTGGGTACTTCCTGTACAGGTGCAGCAGCAATACCCATGGCTGGCTGCACGGCAGGCTGCGCGGCGCGCTTGCCGTCTTCCACGGCCTGCTCGATCTTCTGGCAGATCTCGGCGCATTCCGCATAGCGGCGTCTCTCAGAAAAGTTTCCCGGAGTGTCGGCCTGGACACCTACCGGGCTGACACCGACACCCTGCAAAACACCTGACAGAACTGCACCGCCGATGCCGCCGCCCACATCACCCTGGGTCTCCAGAACGATGTCGCTGCTGTTGATGCGGAACTTGATCTCATGGAAATAAGGGTTGTTGCGAATTTCCATCCGGATATAGAAATCATGATGATGCTTGTATCTGGGCGGGTGATAGCTGACCATCTGGCCTTCGCTGTTGCGCTGCTTTATTTCCTCATGCCGCTCATCCACATCGGCAATACAGGAAACAACATCTTTGAATAAAATAATATCAGGATTAACTGATTTGTAGTCGGAACGATTGGTCACAAAGAATCGGGTAGGAATGCCATTAATTTCTTCAATGTACATGACATACTCGTTCTTACCGATTTGTCTGGAAATATTGAATTGCTCCAGTTCCCTTGCGTTTTGCTCCCGGTATGCGATCTGATCCTTGATCTGTGCCACGGTAGAATGCTTGCGATCTTCAAACCAGGGGGAAAGGAGCTTAAGGCAATCCTTGCATATCTCGCCATCCTCCAGCTTTTTATAGCCAAACATACCAACTTCTTTACCGCAGATTTCGCAATCCTGCTTCTTAAATCTGTCAAACAGCCCCATAATTCATTTCTCCTTTTCTCATTTCAGATTGCAGCTTGTACAGTTTCATTTTTGCATTCATAAGCAATTCCGGCGCTTAATACATTCATATCATTTCGTCACCACCATCCTTCTTACAAAGCATCAATAACAGCTGCAAGATAGGTGGAAGAGACCGATCCATAGATAAAATTGTCGATAAGAGCGTCCTTCTTCGCCTGACGGACCCTGTCCGCCAGCTTCTTTTCTGTATTCTCGTCCACTATCAATGCAATTTTGCATTCCGGGTTCTGCGCCTTCACTTCGCTGCGAATGTTCATGCGTTCCTCCAGCCTCCACGGCGTGTAGGCTGTGGCCTCCATGATCAGAATATTCGCTTGTGTAAAAGCGCATAGATCTGCGGTTTTGGCAGGACTTTCACTTTGATATACCTCAAAATCCGAATCAAAATTCCTCAGAGCCATTGCAACGGCGTCGGCAAACAAAGCGTTTTGCATATCAACGACAACTCTCCGCAACAAATCACCTCCGATTCAGAATTAAAAATCAACAACACAGATTAATACCGTAATTATCATAATGTATCTATTTCAAATACGCCCTGTCCCTAAGTACAGGTTTGAACACTTTTTCCAAAAATGTGCAAAAAAATAACCCGGCTCCAGAGGAAGCCGGGATAGACTTTAGAGGTTTCTGTTATTCGGTTGCGGAAAATTCCTGTTCTTCAGGGAGATTCGGGACGATAAATTTTTTGTTTGTTACCGCAATGGCAAGCCGGGTCCTGTTGGCATATCCGGTTTTTGACAAAATGTTGGAAGCATGGTATTTGACGGTTCTTTCCGAAATATGCAGTTTGCGGGCGATCTCATCGTATTCCAACCCGTCGCAGATAAGCCGCAGTACCCCGATCTCCTTAGATGTCAGTTCCGTACTTTCGATAAGTCCCAATTTCACCTTAGGCGTTTGGCTCGGGAAAAGATGCTCTCCCGCCATTGTCCGGTCGATCACATCGATAAGCGCTTCCGGACTGATATCCTTATACCAGAAGCTGTCGACTCCGGCCGCTCTGGCACGTTCAATGTAGCTCACCTCAACCATGGATGTTACAATAACAATCTTGATGTTCGGAAACTTCGCCTTGATCTCTGCGGCAGCTTCAATTCCGTCTTTACTCCCCGAAGTGCATACATCCATTAAAACCAGATCAATATGCTGCTGACAGCATTTCAAAACAGCAATATCAGCTCCGTTAAGACTCGCAACCAGCTCATATCTGCCGCTGTCGGAAAGCATTCGCTCCATGCTTTCGCGGGGCATCCGCTGATCTTCTACAATAAGAACCCGTTTCATTTCACATCCTCCTTTATCACCGGAAGAACCACAGTGAGCATAAAGCCCGGCTTTGACTGTATTTCCATCGTACCGCCGAAATCCATGATATGACGGTACAGGTTGTGAAGTCCACCCTTGGGAACGACCTCGTTTTCGGGAGGTCTTCCGTCATTTGTGATCTTAAGGGAGCTTCGGTCTCCCTTTTGCTCCGCTGTGATATGTATTGCTGTTGCTCCGGCATGACGCACGCTGTTTGTCAGACATTCCCGCATGGCAAGAATCATAACATGAAGAATATCCTCCTGTTCCGGCAATTTTCCGGACAAATCCACTTTTATTCCGATCGCCTCAGCATCCTGCAGAAATCTGTCCAGCTCGCTGCGCCCCTGCGGATAGGCATTATCAAATTTTATAGTGCTGACAGCCCGGCGAAACAGCTCTATGGCACTTGCCGCTTCCTCCGTCCGACCGTGGCGGAGAATATGCCGTATGGCGATCAATCCCTCGCCCATATCATCATGCAGCTTCGTCTTGGCGGACAGCACTTCCTTTTCTCTTGTAAGAATCAGAGCATTGTCGGAGAGCCATTTTAGTTCTCGGGAAATGGCATTCAGCTGCTTGATCTGCGCTTTTAATTCAAGATTTTTATTGTACAGTTCTGTGACATCCGAAAACACGGCTTCGGTATATAAGATGCCGTCCGAAGCCTTCACCTCTTTCTGCCGGTAATGCCATGCTTTGCCGTCAGGAAAAAGATAGGTCTGGCTCTCGCTGGAGAGCCGGATCACTCCGCTGCGCTCGTCGCATTCCGACAGTGCGCCCCGAAGCTCTTCAAGAGTCTGTAGATCGCTCTGTGAAATCGTGCGGAACAAAGAATCCATTTGCCTGTTGCACAGCTTAACTCTCCCTGACGGTGTGAAATAACAGATACCGCTTGGCAACATATCCAGAGCCTGTTTGACGGAGTCGCGGCTGAGTGCCTGCCTCCTTTGTCTGCAATACCCCGCAATATCCCATACCAGCAGAAAATCCGCCGCAAGTGTAACACACCATAAAAACCACATCGGAAGGGACAGCCATGCCATGTATTCCAGCCCTTCATTCATCCTTGAAAAAGCATCCGCCAATACCGACAGCAAGATAAGAAAGAACACAAACACGAAAAGATGAATATAGCTTTTCCTTTTGCAACGCGCTCTGACGTAAGAGGCAAGCAGCAGAAAAAGGGATAAAATAAGGGTAAGGAACAAGGCAACCAAAAGTACCGTTTGTGCCGAAACAGAAGAGAAATAAAAATTCTTCATACCTGATCACCCGCCTTTCCGATACACATAGAAAAGCGCCATACGCCTTCCTCGCAAACGCATGTGTCAGAGAGCTCGGCAAGCGCCGACAATTCTGCTTTGCTTTCCGCCTGCAGATAAAAGATGACAGCGTTTTCAATACTGCGTGCTTTCATCCAGACAAACCGAAGATCATCCATCGCTTCTTCAGCCACTGCTTCAAAAAAGTCATATACACGGATCGCATCCCGTATATAAATGCTGTTATTGCCCGGAATATCAACGGCACACTCCACACCCACAAGCTCTAAATTGGCAAATGACTCATCAAGACAGGCTGACAGCTCGGCAGTATCCGTTACGTCGGATTTTTCACCGATAAACATCAAATTCCCCCGGCGTTTTATATATGCGCCGATCACCGCCGCTTTTGCCAGCAGACTGCGGAGAATTTCCGGATCGCTCTCCGCTTCATATCGTGTCAATATCTGATCAAGCAGCTTGATCTGATGTTCTGTTTGTTCCTGCAGCCGGTCATACAGCCTGTTCTTTTCCCGGACTGCGTTGATCTTTACCTTTGTTTTATATTTTTCCTGCTCAACATAATTGCTTTCCGAAATAGTTTTTCTGTTTTCCTCCAGCTTTTCCAGCACAGCGGTAATGTCTGTAATATCCTCCTTCCACAAAACATGCCCGCCGGGGATCCGGCTGCTTCTGAGCAGAGTATTGTTATCAAGCTTTGTCGCCTCGTTCTCCGCCGAGCGCATCATTTCCTCCGTAAGAGCCGGTGCGTTGGAAGAAGCATAACTTGTATGATAATTAATATCCACTATCTGCGCTCCGATTGATCCTGCTTCAAACAGCGCCCGGTAACCGGTATTGGTCTGTATAAGCCCGCACTGAATGCAGCATTCCAATATTCCGGTGAACATCAGACACTGTGCTGCAGTGATATCTCCGCCGATCATCTGCATCCATTCCACTCCGCTGACATATATAAAGGCATATCCGATAGAAGCTGTCAAAAGCAAAACCGGCAGGTATTTTTTCCTTTGAGAGAGACGGCACTTGATCAGCATGATGAAAAATGCCGTCAAAGCGCAAATAATTTCCCACCCGATCACAATAAAATATCCGAATGTATATCCATAGTTTCTGGCCTTCCATACCACTCCTTCCGGGAAGGTAAAGACAAGCTTATGGAGACCATTTGTAAGCACCAAAAGCAGGCAGAGAACCGTGGGGATATATAACAAAAGCTGCACCGTTTTCGATAACCTTGCATTCACGGGCTTGCCCAACGAGATGGCTACAAACAATGAAAATAGCGGGATAAACAGCATTGGCAGGTAATAACCGTACCACAGATACAGCTCAAGCGTAGCATCGGCTCCAAAAAAGTAATTCGTTGTGCGGATCACAAACCAGAACACCATTAAGCAGGAAACAGCGATCAGATAATGGCGCACCTGCGCCTGAATGATCCGTTTACTGACGGAAATTCCCCAGCCTATGTAAAGAGCGATATATATTAGCGAGCGGACGATTCCCCCCGGAACGATCAAGATATCAAACTTTCCCAAAACACGTAAAGCAATGGCCGCGAAAACCATCGCAGCTACAAGAAAGCCTGTTTTGTGATTCAGATTAGTCATGCGGGAACACCTTTCATACATCGCTTATGTTTTATCTTCACAAATTCTTTTCTATACAATTTCTTATCTGCACAAATTCTTTTCTGCACAATTTTTTATATACACAAGATATATTATATACGAATATCAGCAGTTTTTCAAAAATCCGGTGTGAATTGTTATTGAAACTGTTCTTGAAATTGTTTTTGAAAATTTTTAGGACTTTTATAGGACTTTTCCGGGTTTAGAAAGATTGTTGGGATAGTCGCGCAAGATTAGCCGGCAGGTGTTTTTTTAAGAATGCTATATAAAAAACAGGCTTCAACTGTTCTTCTTCCCTATCCCTAATTCATGAGTAGATTTTCTTATTGATTCAAATTCCTTCATAATGGCGGTATGAATATTGAAATAGATGGCTTGATTAAGGCTTCCCGACCTGACAGGCATTCTTCCACGCCTGATCAAATGCCTTGATTTAAACTTCCCGGCCTGGCGGGCATTCTTCCACGCCTGATCAAATGCCTTAATTTACGCATCCCGGCCTGGCGCGCATTCTTCCCCGCCTGATCAAATGCCTTAATTTACGCATCCCGGCCTGGCGGGCATTCTTCCCCGCCTGATCAAATGCCTTGATTTAAACTTCTCGGCCTGGCAGGTATTATTCAAGCACACAAAGGTCTTTTCCATAAGAAAAAAAGCAGCCACAGCAAAACGCTGTGGCTGCAAACCGTCCTATAACTCTATTTTAATTACTTGTCATATACTTGTGTCAATGCATATTCCGCCTGTTCCGGTGTATATTGATCACCGTATTCGCCGGTGAGCTGATCATACAATTCATTGCGGGAAAATGCCGAAAAATCAAGATAGCTTTGAGCAGATTCAACAGCCTCATCATTCCAGTTTACGAGACTGTTCTCTTCCAGATACTGCACAGCTGAGTCAGCTTCTTCCCGGGTAAACTGCTCACCATATTCGCTGGTAAGCTGATCAATAAGTCCTAACTTTGAAAATCCGGAAAAAGAAAGATAACTCTGGGCAGATTCAATAGCCTCTTCCGTCCAATCCACCATATTGTTATCCTCAAGATACTGAACGGCAAATTCTGCAACTTCCTCAGGATATTGATCCCCATATTCACTTGATAACTGTGATACTAATCCTATTTTGGAAAATCCGGTAAACTCCAGGTAGCTCTCTGCTGACCTGATTGCATTTCTTTGCTCGGTACTTAAAGTCTCCAATGAGGCAAGTTCGGTTTCATCGCTTTCCCCAGTGTCGCCTGAAATTCCGTCAAAATAAAATTCAAATTCGGCTGCTACTACATTAGAAGCACCGTCAGAACTCTTTTTAACAAATGATCCGGCAATAAACTCTCCGTCTTTACCGATTACTTTTTGAACAGATTCTTTTTGTGCGGACGGATCACTTAATTCTACAGATACTTTGTATTCGCCCTGTAATGCCGCTCCATTGTCAGAAAACTCCGATGTATAACCGGTTCCGTCTTTTAATATTACAACTTCATCTTCTGCTTCAAAACTTCCATTTGACACTGTGACCGACAATAAAGTGTCTTCAGGCAGATTTGTTGTTACTCCAAATAATACAGATCCATCGTCCTCATTTGTTTTAGCTTCAACAATTATTTCGACTTCGAGTAAATCTTCAATGCCATCTGATTCTTCGGTCTCAGTCTTTGTTTCCAATATTGCTTCTTCCGTCTTCGATTCAGAGACAGCTTTTTTATTGTCCGAAGATTTTCCCGAGAATCCAATAATAAGGTAAACTATCCATGCCGCTGCTATTATTCCATAACGAATAACAGGTTTCATTTCCTTTTTGCGCAGCATCAAAACAGTCAGCGGAACAGGGAAGATAAATATCCATCCCAACACCCATAACCAGGTTCTTCTCTTTTTTACAGGTTCTGTCTGGTCAGATGGATACCATGTTGCACCGCAATCCTTGCAAAACCCGACAGTTTGATGAATTATTCTTTTTGAGTTTTTTCCTCTTACCTCCCCTTGATTTTCACGGGTAAAATTAATATTTGTACTTCCACATTTTGGGCACCCGGATTTTTTCAACTGCTCCTGTTCTCTAAGCATATCGTACGGAATCTGACTTCCGCAAAATTCGCAAAACTTTCCTCCTTCAGTGTCTGCACCGCAATTAGGACATTTCATGGTTCGTCTCCTTTAGAAATATTATTCCTTATTGAATTCATCTTTTTTATATCAAAGAATCCTCCAAGTGATTCAGATCTCACTGTTATCCGACAATTATTATAAGCTGATTCTTGCCAATAAAAAAGCATATTATTTAAAAATATATTTGACCGGAATCCCACAAAAAACCTCTTCTGCCCTTTCGGACAAAAGAGGTTCTTTCATTATGGACATTATGGAACCGAAGGGATTCGAACCCTCGACCTCTGCAATGCGAATGCAGCGCTCTCCCAGCTGAGCCACGATCCCGAAAATTCCGGCACGGATAACCATTCATCCGAGCCGGATAATTTTTGATTCAATTATTTCTTTTTACTTACAGCAAGCTTTGCCTTCTCTGCGATCTTTTCCGGAGTAAGGCCATACATCCTGAGAACGTCATTTGCGGCACCGCTGTGTCCGAAGACATCTTCAACACCGTGTCTGATAACCGGAACCGGATAGTTCTCGGTAAGATATTCCGCAACAGCTCCGCCGAGACCGCCGATAACATTGTGCTCTTCTGTTGTAACGATAGCGCCTGTCTCCTTAGCTGCTTTGAGAACGATCTCCTCATCGAGAGGCTTGATAGTATGCATATCGATAACTCTTGCATCGATACCTTCCTCAGCGAGCATTTCAGCTGCCTTCATTGCCATCTGAACCATCATTCCCGTACCGATGATAGTAACATCTTTTCCGTCTCTTAACTGGCATCCTTTGCCGAGCTCGAAGGAATATCCCTCGATCTCATCTGTAATAGTATCAACAGCGAGACGTCCGAGGCGCATGTAAGCAGGTCCGTCATAGTTGAGAAGTGCTTCCGTTGCAAGCGTCATCTCATGTCCGTCACACGGAGAGAGAACCATCATTCCCGGAACAACGCGCATGAGAGCATAGTCCTCGATCGCCTGGTGAGTAGCTCCGTCCTCTCCAACAGAAAGTCCGCCGTGAGAACCCACTACCTTAACATTGATTCCCGGATAAGCAATGCTGTTTCTCACCTGTTCCCAGGTACGTCCTGTTGCAAAAATCGCAAATGTATTGGTAAAAGGCTTGAGACCGCAGGTTGCAAGACCGGCTGCAACGCCCTGCATATTTGCCTCCTGAATTCCCATATCAAAAAATCTGTCCGGATATTCAGCTTTGAAGAACTTTGTCATTGTTGCATTTGCAAGATCCGCATCGAGAACAACAAGCTCCGGATATTTATCGGCTAATGAAACGAGCGCTTTTCCGTAAGCCGCTCTTGTAGCAATTTTTTCTCCCATATTACGCCTCCAATTCCGCTATTTTTGCTTTGAGTTCTTCTACAGCCTGCGCATACTGCTCGTCGTTAGGCGCAGAGCCGTGCCATGAAGCCTGGTTTTCCATAAATGAAACACCCTTGCCCTTTGTGGTCTTTGCAAGAATAATAGTAGGCTTGCCCTTGCATTCCTCAGCTTTTGCGAATGCATCTCTGATCTCATCATAATTGTGACCGTCGATAGTGATAACATTGCATCCGAATGCTTCGAATTTTTTGTCAAGCGGCTCTGTCGGCATTACATCCTTTGTAGCTCCGTCGATCTGAAGTCCGTTCACATCAACGATGCCGCAGAGATTGTCGAGATTATATTTTGCAGCTGAAAGACAAGCCTCCCAGATCTGACCTTCCGCGATCTCTCCGTCACCCATGATAGAGTAAACGCGATAATCCTTCTTGTTGATCTTTCCTGCGAGCGCCATTCCTACAGCTGTTGAGAAGCCCTGACCGAGAGATCCGGTAGACATATCAACACCGCTAACATGCTTCATCTCACAGTGACCTGACATTTCATAATCACATTTTCTAAACTGCCTGAGGTTTTCTTCCGGGAAGAATCCGCGAAGTGCAAGTACCGGATAAAGAGCCGGTGAGCAATGTCCCTTTGACATTACAAAACGATCTCTGTCCGGATTCTTCGGATCTTCCGGATTGATATTCATTACATCGAAATAAAGTGTTGTGAGAACATCCAGACATGACATTGATCCGCCCGGATGACCTGATGAAGCATTATGCACAATATCTACACAGTGATAACGTGCTTTGTAGGCGATCGCTTCAAGCTGTGTATTAGTAAGCTTTTCCATAATAAAGCTCCCCTCCCTTTCTTTTGTGTGGCTGATGTTTTTATGCCGTTCATGAAAATTGTATCATAGATGCATTTATCGACACAATCCCATTTTGTTATTTATTAAATTATACCATCAAAGAAGATTTTTCCTGAGCTCCGCTCCGTCCTCCTCGCAGAGATATGCAGGTGCGATGTCAAGAACAGTTCTGCAGCCTCTCTGGCCTTCTTTGTAGAGTCTGTAGATCGCTCTGGTGTATGCGATCATTACGCTTGTTGTGAATTCCGGATTGGAATCAAGCTTAAGGCTGTATTCAATAACATGCTTATGCTCTTTGTTTTCGCCGGTCTGTCCCGATCTGAACACAAATCCTCCGTGAGCAAGCCCCGAGTGGTCTTTAAGAAGCTCTTCCTCTGTGATGAAGTGAACGGTCGTATCGTACTCATCGAAATAATTCGGCATTTCCTTGATCTCTTTTTCGATCACAGAAAGGTCAGCTCCATCCTCCGGAACAACAAAACACTCTCTTGTATGTTTCATACGGGTTGTGAGCTCCGGATTACTTCCGCTTCGCACCGCTTCAAGAGCACTTTCAACAGGGATCGTATACTGTTTTGCGTTTTTCACGCCCTTTATTCTTCTGATCGCATCCGAATGTCCCTGGCTGACACCCTTTCCCCAGAATGTATAATCCTTTCCGTCCGGCAGAATGGCATTTGCATACACGCGCATTAATGAGAACATTCCCGGATCCCATCCGCATGAGATGAGTGCAATGTGATCATTCGCTCTTGCAGCTGCGTCAACATTTTCAAAATGTTCCGGGATCCTCTTATGAGTATCAAAGCTGTCGATGCAATTGAACATTTCAGCGTACTTCGGAGTCATTTCCGGAAGGTCTGTTGCGCTGCCTCCGCAAAGAACCATGACATCGATCTTGTCCTTCCACTCTCCGACTCTGCTCTCGTGTACAACAGGCGCGTCTCCGATTATCTTTACGCTCTCGGGATCACGTCTCGTAAATACCGCCGCAAGCTCCATATCGGAAGCTTCTCTGACCGCGATCTCTACTCCTCGTCCGAGGTTTCCGTACCCCATAATTCCGATTTTTATCATCTGTTTCTCCTTTTCCTTATGAAATTTTTCTATATCAAAATATTATTGGGCGCTCAGCACGTAGACCGGCGTTCCAACCTCAAGAACCTCGTACATCTTCGCTGCGGATTTCGTCGGAAGGTTTACGCAGCCGTGGGATCCGGAATACGTATAGATGCTTCCTCCGAATGATCCTCTCCAGCTGGCATCATGCAGGCCGTATCCGTAATAAAACGGCATCCAATAGGACACATGAGATACATAGCTGGGTTCTCCGGTTTCGGGATCGATCTCTCCCTTGAGATCCCTCTCCCTCTGCTTCATGTAAACATAATAGAATCCGCACGGAGTCCGTCTTTTTGCTGATCCCTCAAGTCCCGTTACACAGGCAGTATCCATATAGAGTTCTCCGTTTATATAGTAATAAACATGCTGGTTTGTCTTATCCACCTCTATATATGTCGAAGGTGCCTGGGGCTTGGGAACATTGAAGTTAGATGCCGGAACCCTCTCATCAGATTCTGTATTTCTGAAATTATCCAGAAGTGCCTGTGTCTCCTGTTCGGCATCAATTACAAAGCCGTACCTGTCCACCGGCATTCCGAAGGAGCCTAAATTGGTGGAAACTATGTCAATAGAGCTTCCCGTTGCACTGTAGGTCGACGCCATTCCTTCAACGAACTCACCGCATTTTTTTTCAAAAGCTTCGTTATCGAGTGAATACAGGCCGTTTTCGTCTTCAACAAAGCAATCAAGGAACATGGTTCCCGCCGCAGTCACAACATATTCTCCGTTATCTGTCGATTTCGGGATATCCTCCCCCTCAAGAGCCTCCGTTCTGAGAATCGGATTCTCAGCACCTTTTGCATAAGTGATGTACTTGCTGTTTACTGCCGCGTCATCTATATCAACCGTGATCAGGTAATCGACCTTCGTGTCAATGATCGCATTGCAGGCATTTACGGAATTATTCAGTTCCTCATTATCGGATCTTATCTCGGGAGAACCGTACATATCATCGTAATCCGTGAGTGTTATCTCATCCAGCTTTTCCCTTGCGGAGCTCATCACGAGATCGCTGACATTTTCCACCTTAAGGAAATTTCCTTCCTCTTCAGGAATAATGACAAACCTCTCTCCCTCGATCGTCATGTAGGCATTTTTAGGAGCATCCTCCTTTGACCTTTCGGCAATTGCCGAAATAGAACCCCTGACGGTCTCCTCATCTATCTCAAAGATTTCATTTGCATAGTAAGTAAACGTCTCGCCTGTCAGCTGCTTTATCCATGTAATGATATTCTGAGACGCCATGAGGGCATCCACCGACTTGTCGTCGACATATTCAAGGCCCAGCTCGTCCTTCCCGAGTACCTCAGTGGTGCCGTCCCTGAAATTTACGGTAAGTGTGTACGCTTCGGTCTTTTCTTTGACCAGCGCCTTTACCTCTTCGGCAGACATTCCGCCGACATTCATATCATTAACAGTTGTTCCTTCAAGGAAAGCCTCGCTGCATTTCTTTGACACAAAGAACCACAAAACCGCAGCTCCGGCAAGGATAACGACAAGTATCACAAGAAGGGCAATAAAACCTCCTTTGCCCTTCTTCTTTTTTACATTTTTGTTTACATTTTGCTTAGCGTTTGGCTTAACATTCTGCTTTGCGCCTTGCTTGGCGCTTGGCTTAGCATTCTGCTTTGCGCCTTGCTTGGCGTTTGGCTTAACATTCTGCTTTGCGCTTTGCTTGGCGCTTGGCTTAGCATTCTGCTTTGCGCTTTGATTTACGTTGTTCGTAACTTTTTCTTTTTTTTTCATTATATCATCTGATTATCGAAGCCATCTCATAGAGATCCATCGGCATGCTTTTCTCCATACCAAGGGCCTCATCTATATCGTAATCAACAAAAGCTCCGTCCTTCACCGCTATTACTCTGTTATATTTTCCTTCAAGCAGGAGCTCTACCGCAAGCGCGCCCATTCTGGAGGCGTATACTCTGTCCGTACAGGTAGGACTTCCGCCGCGCTGCATGTATCCGAGGATGGATGCACGAGTCTCAATTCCCGTCTTTTCCTCAATATACCTCGCAAGGCTTGTGGAATGGCCCACTCCCTCTGCGTTGATGATAGTATAATTCTTTTTCCTTCCTCTGTGAGACAGGATGTCCTCAACCAGAGCGTCCTTGTCTATATCTCTCGATACTTCCGGAATAAAAATCTTTTCGGCACCCGTTGCAATTCCGCACCAGAGCGCAATATATCCCGCATTACGTCCCATTACCTCTATGATACTGCAGCGCTCGTGAGAAGACGACGTCTCCTTTATCTTATCCACTGCCTCCATTGCGGTATTTATTGCCGTATCAAATCCAATGGTATACTCTGTGCACGCAATATCCATATCAATGGTTCCTGGAATACAGATCACCTTGATTCCGAGCTCGGATAACGCCTTCGCACCCTTGAAAGAGCCGTCGCCTCCGATAACAACAAGCGCATCTATCTCAAACTTATTAAGAATTGAGGCTGCCTTCACCTGGCCCTCTTTTGTCATCATCTGTTTGCTTCTGGCAGTCTGGATGAATGTACCTCCCCTCATCAGGGTATCGGACACATCTCTCGCGTTAAGGACCATTACTTCTTCCTTAAGTAATCCGTGGAAACCTCTCTTTATACCTCTCACTTCAAGTCCGTTCGCAAGTGCATTTCGTGTGACAGCACGAATAGCCGCATTCATTCCCGGCGCATCACCGCCGCTTGTAAGCACACCTATTGTCCTAATAGAATCATCAAACATGTTGTCCTCCCTTTTGAAACAAATCCCACTGTAAACTAAACTTTTTCATTATCACAATTGCTACTAGGTTAATTCTTAAATAAAAATAATTCAAGCAGTAACGCAAATTTTTTTTGATTTTTTTTGTTTTTGTCAAACAACTCACTAATCATCAAAAACACAAGATCCCTTTATACAAAATGTACAAAGGGACCTTGTCATAAGGAATTTATTAAAATGAAAAAGTTTAAAATGTCATTAGGAGAATTACATTGTCCTTGCGGACATCTTTGACATGTGTATATTGTCCTATACTTTCCCATATTTGTCAAGCATTTTTGTGCTTTTTTCATAAATTCGTCATTTTATTATTTTTATGATCATCTGTCGTTTCTTCCGACATATTCCTTTGGATAAGCAACGCTCATATAAGCCGGACGGATAATCTTATCTCCCGACACGATTTCCTCGATTCTGTGGGCGCTCCATCCGACTATTCTGGCAACGGCAAAAAGCGGCGTAAAGAGTTCTCGCGGAATTCCCAGCATGTCATAAACAAAGCCGCTGTAAAAATCAACATTGGGAGATACGATCCTTCTCCCTTTGGTTCTTTCCATGATAAGCTCGGGAGCGATATCCTCTATATTCTGATAAAGCTCCATGTCCTTCTGTCTGCCTTTCTCCTTGGCAAGAGATTCCACAAACTGTTTAAATACTCTCTCACGCGGATCCGAGATCGTATAAACCGCATGGCCTATTCCGTATATCAGACCCTTTCTGTCAAAGGCTTCCCTGTCAAGGATCTTGTTGAGGTATGCCTTTATCTCATCCTTGTCGCTGTAATCACTGATATTTGAATGAATATCATCCATCATCTTCATAACCATCAGGTTCGCTCCACCGTGCTTAGGTCCCTTAAGGGAGGAAAGCCCGGCAGCAACCGCAGCATATGTATCGGCGCCCGCAGAGGTTACCACCCTTGTGGTAAAGGTGGAGTTATTTCCTCCGCCGTGCTCCATATGAAGAAGGAGTGCAACGTCAAGCGCCTTTGCTTCAAGCTCGGTATAGCGCTTATTTGCGCGAAGCATTCTCAGGAAATTTTCAGAAAGAGAGAGTTCCGGCTTCGGTTTGTGGATATACATACTCTTATTATTAATAGAATAATTATAGGCATGATAGCCGTACACCGCCAACATCGGAAATTTTGAGATTAGAGAAAGACTCTGTCTCAATACATTGGGGATGCTGAGATCAAATGTCATTGAATCGTATGAGCTGAGGGTGAGCACCGATTTTGTCATGGAATTCATGATATCGGAAGAAGGAGCCTTCATAATAACATCTCTCTCGAAATGCTCCGGAAGCTTCATTTCCTTTGCAATGACCTTCTGGAATTCAGACAGCTCCGATTTATTGGGAAGATTACCGAAAAGGAGCAGATAAGCAGCCTCCTCAAAGCGGAATCTCTTGTCGATTCCGTCCTCCACCATTTTTACCACATCATAGCCGCGGTACATGAGCTGGCCGTCACAGGAAACCACCATTTCACCGATCTGCTTCTTTGAATTTACTATTGAAATATTGGTAAGTCCGGTAAGTACGCCGTTCCCCCGCTCGTCACGCAGTCCTCTTTTTACATTGTATTTTGAAAAAAGATCCCTGTCGATCGAATCGTTCTTAATGCAGGACTCATATTTTTTATCCGAATACTCTAAAATATCCATTTTAATCTCCTTCCGAAAAAATTTCCTAACTCTTTTTATCTTTCCTGTTACCTATACAGTCTTAGAGTATATAGCAAATTTTTATTTATAGCAATTATCATATTTTTCAGTTGACAAAACACACCTTTAGTGCTTTTATATAATTAAGTATGAATATTTGCTCATATGTTCAATTTTTAGATAAACGAGGTAAGCTTATGAAGATCATTTCAAAATCATACATAATCCAAAATCTCGACTGCGCACACTGCGCATCAAGAATCGAAAAGAAGATAAACGAACTTCCCGAAGTGAGCGAAGCGACCATCATCTTTGCCTCAAAAAAGCTGAATGTATCGGCAGAAAATCCCGATGCACTGCTTGACAAGCTTCAGGCAATATGCTCTTCCATAGAAAGCGAAGCCGTTATCGTTCCCTTCGTCGATACCCCCGCGTCCCGAAAAAACGGCTCAGACGTTGAACCCTCCCGTCCCCGCGGTGTCCCCAAAGACGCCGGAAACTTTTTTTCCGTTCTTGAAAAGGAGACTAAAAAAGACTTTCTTTTAACGATCGTCTGTGCGGCATTTTTCGTGATTGGATTCCTTTTGGAGCATTTTTCGGTCCTTTTCCCCGCGGGCAGCATTGTTCTCATACTCGTATATCTGGTTCTCGGACTCAGCGTTTTGAAAAAAGCGGGTAAAAGCATTATCAATGGAAATTTTTTTAACGAAAATTTTCTCATGTCCCTTGCAACGATCGCGGCAATATGTCTCGGAGATTTCGCAGAGGCTGCCGGAGTAATGATGTTTTTCCGTATCGGAGAGCTTTTTGAGGAAATTGCCGTCTCCCGCAGCAGAGAACGGATAATGTCCGCTGTGGATCTGCGGCCGGAGACGGTAAATCTCACAGATGACGACGGATGTATTGATGTCATTCCGGCCTCTGACGCCAGGGTAAATGATATTATTCTCGTGCGCCCCGGCGACAGAATTCCTTTGGACGGAACCGTTATCGAAGGATCGGGAAGGATAGATACTTCAGCCGTGACAGGTGAGCCGGTGCCCGTCTCTGTGGGTCCCGGTTCCGAGGTGTTATCGGGATGTCTGAACGAAAACGGAATGCTCCGGCTCAGAGTCGATAAGCCTCTGTCCGAATCAATGGTCTCAAAAATCCTGCATTCCGTTGAAAATGCCGCTGCCGGGAAACCGAAAATCGATCGCTTTATAACAAAATTTGCCGGAATATACACTCCGGTGGTTATAGCCGCCGCACTGCTCACCGCGATAATTCCATCCCTTGTGACCGGTGAATGGAGTAAATGGATATATACTGCAGTAACATTTCTGGTAATAAGCTGTCCGTGCGCGCTCGTTCTGAGCGTCCCTCTCGCTTTTTTCTCAGGAATCGGTGCGGGTTCAAAGCTCGGCATACTTTTTAAAAGCGGTCTTTCACTCGAAGCTCTTAAAAACACGCGCAATGTCGTTCTTGATAAAACAGGCACGATCACAAAAGGAAATTTCAAAGTACAGGAGATCCTGAGCGAAGGGATATTCCCGGCGGAAAAGCTTCTTGAACTTACAGCATCCGCCGAGTCTGCTTCAACGCACCCGATAGCTCAGAGCATTCTCCGTGAGGCACAGGAGCGGGGTGCGGTCATCACGAAGCCGGAAAGTGCAGAGGAAATCTCTGGAATGGGAATCAGCGCGCATATAGGTCCGCACAGTGTACTCTGTGGCAATAGCGGGCTGATGAAAAGATCAGGCATAGAACTTTCCGGCTTTGACACCTCTCTTTCGGGAACCGAAGTCCTCGTTGCAGTAGACGGACAGTTCGCCGGATGCATAAGGATCGACGATGAGATAAAAAGCGAATCCGGACCCGCAGTAAAAGAACTTCGGGAAATGGGAAAAAATGTGGTCATGCTTACCGGAGATACTGAGAAAAATGCGAAAAACGTTGCAGCCTCCGTAGGTATTAACGAATATCATTCAAGCCTTCTTCCCAATGAGAAGCTTTCAATGCTTCAAAGGATCAGAGAGAAAAACGGATCCGTCATGTTTGTCGGTGACGGAATAAACGACGCACCGGTACTTGCATTTGCGGATGTGGGAGCCGCCATGGGCAGCGGCGCCGATGCAGCCATAGAAGCGGCCGATGTTGTATTTATGAATTCATCACTGAATTCTGTCACAGCCGCCGTGAGAATCGCAAAAAAAACAGGAACCATAGCTATGGAAAATGTTGTATTTGCTATCCTTGTCAAAGTTCTTACGATGGTTCTGGGCCTTCTGGGGTTTGCAAACATGTGGCTGGCGGTCTTTGCCGATACAGGCGTGGCTATCATCTGCATACTCAATTCCATAAGGGCAATGAGGGTAAAATAAGCGCAATGAGAAAAAAAGCAGCGGACTTAAAGTCCGCTGCCTTCCCCATATAAACATTCCTTGAGAAGCTGAGCATTCGCTTCCAGATCAGGAACCAAAACTTCCATTCCCTTTCTCAATGTCTGACAGGAATAATGTCCCTCTGCCGGAAATCTGTAATTCTCTCCCAGCGACATGTGATTTGTCGCCACGATATATGCATATCCCAGGAACTCCTTTGTATTAATATCAGTCGTAATATAAGGACTTATCTTTGAAGCCAGTGATATCATCGAAAAGACATCGAGATCCTTTACCTTGTCAAACGCCGCGCTTAACACTCTCCGCTGCCTGTCGGTACGCTCCCAGTCTGAATTTCCGACCTTTCTGGTCCTGGCATAGGCGAGAGCCTGCTCGCCGTTCAGCATGTTTACGCCCTCTGTGATATTCCAGCTGTCATCGATCTTGTTTAAGTGATTTACTTCATAATCCTTGATATCTATTTCGATATCTCCGATCACCGAAAAGATCTCCTTGAATCCCTCAAAATCCACCTCAACATTACCGTCTATGTGAACTCCGAGGTTCTCTTCGATGGTCTGATCAAGAAGCTCCATTCCTCCGTACTGATACGCCTCATTGATCCTGTTGTCTTTATATCCCGGTATAGAAACATACATGTCTCTCATAAGTGAACACAATGTAATCTTGTTTGTCCGGGTATTGATACTGGCAATTATCATCGAATCGGATCTCTGGGGTTCATCCTCATAGCTCCGCTTGTCCTGGCCTATAAGAAGTATGTTTTTAACATAATCCTCTCTCATCACATCGATATCTACGCCTTCAAGCTTTTTTCTGATCTCAGCCTCAGCTTCCTCCTGAGCCCTTCGCTGTGCCTCAGCCTGTTCCGCCTCCATGTCCTCCCGCTCTTTTTCGGCCTGAGCCTCCTCAAGCAGAAAAACACACGGTTTTTTGATCGTCATCAGAACTTCCGAAGGCTGATTATCTTCAATTCTGTTCATGCGTCCGAGCGTCTGTGAAAGAAGGATGATGCAAACAGCCGCAGCTGCGGCAATAACCGCAGCCACCACTATTATTATCACTTTTGCTTTTTTGGGAATATTCTTGATCTTCTCCGCTATTTTTTTTAAAAAATTCCCGACTTCTCCGGATATCTTTTTGATTCTCCCCATTATCCCTTTTCCTTATAAGCAAGCTTCGTATCAATAAATGGTATATCCGTCTGCAGGCGTGATAGTTGCCAGAATATCCTCGATCTGATCAAACATCCTGTTATAGAGCTCACTGTTTTCCTCGGTGAACTGAACATCTGTCGGGAACATTGCCACTATCTGCCATGACTCTCCCGTCTCATCCGATGTTATCGTTCCCAGGTCTTCGGTGGAAGGAAGGTAAGAGTAGTCCTCCTGGAACAATGCTATCTCAAAGAGGGTTCCGCCTGTGCCGTTTTCATAATCATTTTTCTCCGCAAACATCATGAACTCGATATACGGATCACTGCTTCCCTGGTCAATATATACATTTTCTTCCCAGTCTGAAGGAAGTTTAACAGAATACATACTGTTCGACACAACGACACCGTCACCGGATTCATCAGCCGTCTCTTCCTGCGATTCCTCGGGCTCGGCAGGAACGATCTCCTCTGATTCACCAGGCTCGGATTCTGGCTCTTCGGACTCCTCCGGCTCAGAAATTATCTCAGGCTCCTCGGATGCCTCTGAAGAGCTCTCCTCAACAGATGTCTCCTCCGATGAAGCGTCATTATTTTTGCTCTCATTTGTAAGAGAACATCCGGCAGCAAAAGCGGCAACTGCAAGTGTCAGCAGAAGCACCATCATCTTTTTTTTCATTTTTTGTTCCTCCATAGAATTTCAAAATTATTTTCCGAATTTCTCCCTCATTTTTTCAACATACTTTTCCGTGTCCGATGCGGCAACATTTCCGATGATATCCTTCTCCGAGGCTTTTTCCTCAAAAAGGAGCATCAGGAAGTACCGGACATAAAGGATCAGTGCCAGTATCAGCACCGCGGCACATAATACCGAGAGCACCGAGACAACAGCAACAGGGATGTCACTGAAAAATACAAGCACAAGCATCACCGCATACAATATCACGGTGCTGAGCTTTCCGTACCATTTTGCGCTGTTGACACAATTTTTTCTCGAAAGCACCAGATATCCGCAGAAGGCCTGAAGGACTTCCTTTAGTGCAAACAGAACAAACAGGATCAGCATAAATCTGTATCTGGTTGCAAGGCACACGATTATTGCCGCCTGCGTCAGCTTATCGGCCAGAGGATCGATGATCTTCCCCAGATCCGACACCATATTGAACTTTCTGGCAATGAACCCATCCATAATATCCGTAATTCCGCTCAATGCGATCAGGCATCCGGACAGAACATAGTCCTGCTTTCCGGCGTAAAAATACACAATAAACGGAACAAGGATCAATCTGAACAAGGTAAATAAATTCGGCACGGTAAGAATATTTTCCCTTGTAAATATCTTTTTTGCACTCTTCTTAACATATCGGTTTTTCGACATATCTACCTCTGAATTCCTGCCCTCACAGAATATGAAGTGACATCAAGCACTGTCTCACCGTCGATCTGAAGCGCACACGGCCGGTCAAATCTAACGTTGATCTCGTGTCCTTCATAAACACTGCACATCTCTTTATACTTTTCAACATGTTTTCCCGAAAACAACGAGCTGAAACGCAGCAGACAGGTGATCCGTCCCACTCCGTACATACAGACCACGGACACTTTTCCGTCGCTTCTCAGCCTGTCCTGACCCGGTGCAACCATTACTCCGCCGCCGAAGAACCTTCCGTTCATAGTGGGTGCAAGCCAGGCATTTTTGTGAAAATACTCTTTTCCGTCAACGGTAATGTATGCATCTCTGGGAGAAAAATCTCCGAGAAGCCCCTTCAGAGCTATCAGCGAATAGTTGACAGATCCCGCCGATTTCTTTTTCTTCTCATCGGCGATCTCACAGCAATATCCGTCAATTCCGTATCCTATACCGTTGAGAAAAAAGCGCTTCTTCCCGTTTACGGACACAACCGGAAGATCCTTCATATACCTGTTGATATTTTCCACATAATCCAGTTTCTTCCTTCCAAGGTCCCTGACAAAATCATTGCCGCTTCCCATGGGAAAAAAATCTATCTGTTGTCTGTGATCAATATTTACGGTCCGGTTGATAAATTCATTGAGAGTACCGTCGCCTCCCGCAAGCACGATCCTGTCGTTTTCCGGAATATTATTGAGAATTTCCCCGAAATCCTCTACCTCCAGCATGTCAATATACTCGGCTTCCTGCCCTTCGAGGTGCTTAATCAGTTTTTTTATCGCCTTCTTTCCGGTACTGTTCGCAGATAACGGATTATAAAATACATGATATTTCATGCAACACCCCCCGAGAGCATATTGACATTCCTGTCAGGACACAGTTTTCATTATACCATATAGAATTTTAAAATAACCTAAATTAAGACGATTTTAGACTTTTTTTAGACATTATCTTCCCATGTTTTTTCACTTATTATGAATCTCGGCCGTTGTTTTACTTCCAAGTATATTTTTCCGATATACTCGCCCAGAACGCCGATGCTGACAAGCTGAACGCCCCCGATAAAACAGATGATCGCCAGCATGCTCGACCATCCCGCGACGGTAATCCCGGCAATTCTGGCCGCCACAGCCCAGATCACTCCCAGAAAGCTCAAGATAGATACTATAACGCCGAACCAGGTAATTAAATGAATCGGTTTTACGCTAAGGCTTGTTATTCCGTCACCGGCCAGCTTTATCATTTTCGAGAGAGGATAATGGGACTTTCCCGCAATTCTTTCATTTCGCTCATAGTACACGCATGTGCTCCTGAATCCCACCAGCGGGAACATTCCCCTCAAAAAGAGATTTACCTCTTTGAAGTTCGAAAACTCTTTCAGCACCCTTGACGATACCAGGCGGTAATCCGCATGGTTATAGACCACCTCGGTTCCCATACTGTTCATCATTTTGTAAAAGCACTGTGCCGTGGTTCTCTTAAAAACAGAATCGGAGCTCCTTTCGCTCCTGACTCCGTAAACGATCTCGGACCCGTTATAGTATTCATCGACCATCTTTTCCATAGCCGAAACATCATCCTGACCGTCCGCATCTATGGAAACGGTGATGTCGCACATGTCCATTGCCGTCATCAGCCCGGCGAGGACCGCATTCTGATGACCTCTGTTGCGGCTTTGGGCTATTCCTATAAATCTCGGATCTTTTTCCGATAATTCCTTTATCAAGTCCCATGTGCCGTCGTTGCTGCCGTCATTGACGAACATTATCCGGGAATTTTCGTCGATCTTTCCCTTTTTGACAAGATCTTCCAGCTCCGCAAGAAATATTTTCGAGGTAACAGGCAGAACGGCCTCCTCGTTATAGCAGGGTACGATCACATAAAGCTTCGCTTTCATATACATTTCTCCCAGAAAATAATACTAGAAAAATTATACATTATCGGGCTGCCGTTATCAAGAAAGCATCATTTCCGGCAATTTTGCAGACAATGTGCCGGAAAACAAAAAAAATCGAAAACAGTAAATAATACCGTTCCCGATTTTCCAAGGGTTGGAATCGATGCGACTGGATTCGAACCAGCGGCCTCTGCGTCCCGAACGCAGCGCTCTACCAAACTGAGCCACGCATCGCTTCGTTGCCACATGTGCAACAATTGATATTATATGTATTCAAATATTCAAAGTCAAGCACTATTTTAAGAAATATTGACACTATTTTCAGAAATGCTCACAACAACAAAAAAAGAAGGTCATCACTGAGGATAACCTTCAAAAATTTCATTATAACTGGTAAACCGGAGCGTACCGGAGTCCGAACACCAGACAGGCGCTGTGTGAATTCATAAAAATATCCACATGTCCGTACGGGGTTCCTCTGTCCTCAACAGTATAAACATTGCCGTTGATAAGAAGCTTTGTACCGAACGGAACGCCGCCCATTGCAACCGTTCTTCCCTCTGTCGGCATTACGCCGCTTGCCGTCGGATGATTTGCTCTTCCGCAGCACTTGGCACAATTACAGTATGCCGTCAATTTAAAATTACCGAGGAATGTCCCGCCGGATGCCGGACCGGAATCGCTTGATGAGTCCGCCGTGTCATTATTTTCGGAACTGCCTTCCTGACCCGAAGATCCGGATCCGCCAGAAGAATTCGATGTCTGCTGGCTTTCCGTGCCGCTTCCCTTTGATTCACTGTTTTCTTTATTTTCTTTACTTTCCTTCTCGGCTTTTTCCTTTGCCGCAGCTATCGCCGCAAGCTCGGCCTCCCTTGCAGCCTTTTCCTCGGCAGCCTTTCTCTCGGCCTCTGCCTTTGCCTCGAGAGCCGCAAGCTGGCTTTTCTGCTGGTTGATCTTTTGCTGAAGCTGGGATGACAGGAGTTCCTTCTCCGAGATATACGAAGTATACTCGGCAATCTTTTCGTCGGTCTCCTTTGCGAGAGCCTGTACCTCCTGCTGCTTTTCCTCGCTTTCCTTCTTCAGTCCGGTCAGTGTGTCCATTTCCTTCCGGAGACTTGCCTCTTTTTCCTCAACAAGCGCCTGCGCATCGCAGAAATCGCCGAGCTTTTCTCTGTCATAGCTTGCTATCTCGCGAAACTGTGCCGCCTTGTTGAGCATCTCGGAAATGCTCTTCGACTCAAGAAGCGTCAAGAACACTCCCTCCTGACCGTATTCATACATATAACGTATACGATCCTTCATGTCACTGTACTGGTTCTCAACATCAAGCCTTGCTCTCTCAAGAGCTCCCTTGGTAACTTCTATCTCAACTTCCTTGCTCTCGATCTTTCCGTTGATATCCGTGAGCTGGGAATCAAGGTCCGTAAGCTGGGTGTTCAGCTCATCGAGATAATTCTCAAGTTCTGTCTTTTTTGTTTCATATTCAGATATTTTCGTATTTGCATCATTCAGTTCAGCCTCTGTTTTGCTCTTCTGGTCTCTGACTGCCGAGATATCGCTTTGAGTATCGGCAAATGCGGGAACCGCAAGAGACAACGCAAGAACCGACGCCAGAATGACGCTTATCCGTCTTTTCAACATATACCTTTTTCCTTTCATATGGTGTTCATTCTAACATATTAAAAATGTCAATGGAACCCTAAAAGGAATATTTTGTAATATTTTCTTAATATTTCGTAGTAATTTCACAATAAAATAATTAAGAAAGCAGCAGTTTTACCACATTTTTCTCCAAAAAAAGGAGGCGGCAGCCCTTTTTACAGGGTTGCCGCCAATATTATGTTAATAAAATATTACATTATGACAACTAAATTTTTTTAACATATCTGCCTGAACTTTCAGGTTTTCCGTCAAACCTGACCGTCAGATTCTGCCGCCTCCTTTGTTTCCTGATACTTGCCTATGATAGCGTTCTGCAGCTTTAATCTCATTTCGGGATTAATAGGATGAGCGATATCTCTGAATTCTCCGTCAGATGATTTCCTGCTCGGCATAGCTATGAATAATCCCTTTCCGTCGTCCCCCTGGATAACTTTAATATCGTGAACAACAAATTCTTCATCAAAAGTAATCGAAACAATTGCCTTTAATTTCCCCTCTTTGGCAATTTTTCGAATCCTTACATCAGTTACCTGCATATATCTCCCTCCCGATATAGTAATACTGTAAGACTATATGATTCTAACATAATAAACAGCGCTGTGGGGGACGATTTTGTATTTTAATATACACTATTTTGCCAAATTACTGTATTTTATTAAGATTATTGCCGATTTTTTGAATAATTATGATATTTTTCCCTGATTTTCCCCGGTAATTCATCAGATTTTTACCGTGTATTATTTACCGGAGATCCTCCCCGGGCGCCGTTTATGCTTTTGCGAAATTTTTCACTTTTATTTTTTAGAATATAGGTTTATAATGTGTTAGTTTAAGTAAAAAAATTTGCGGGAACAAATGCCGCGAAACTATATTGGAGTAGCAATGTATTCATTAGATTTCAACAGAAAAGAACACGTTCATTTTATAGGGATAGGCGGAATCAGCATGAGCGGACTGGCTGAAATCCTGTTAAACGAAGGATTTACGGTCTCCGGCTCGGATGCAAAGGCCTCCGACCTCACTGAACATCTCAAATCTCTCGGTGCAGATATCTCCATCGGTCAGAGTGCCGAAAATATCAACGATTCAATTGACGTGGTTGTCTATACGGCAGCGGTTCATCCCGATAATCCCGAATTTGCGGAAGCTGTCAGAAAAAATCTTAAAATACTTAAAAGAGCCGAGCTTCTCGGCGAGATAATGCGTAATTTCCCTGTCTCCATCGGAATTGCCGGAACACACGGAAAGACTACAACTACCTCGATGTGCGCAGAGATATTTACCAAAGCCGGACTTGATCCGACAATTTCCGTGGGCGGTATTCTCCCCTCCATAGGCGGAAACATCCGCATCGGAAATTCCGATACCTTTATCACGGAAGCCTGTGAGTATACAAACAGCTATCACTCGCTGTACCCCTCTATCGCGGTTATTTTAAATATCGATGCGGATCATCTCGATTTCTTTAAGGATATCGATGACATTGCGGATTCATTCAACAGATATGCCCGTCTTGTTCCGGAGAACGGAGCTCTGGTAATACTCAGGGATTCGGACAAATTCGATACCGTGACAAAGGATATCACCTGCAGGATAGTCACTTTCGGAAGCGACCGCTCCGCCGACTATTATCCCGAAAACATCACATATAATGAATTCGGATGTGCGTCTTTTACCTGTATGCACAATGGAAAAGCACTGTATGATTTTTCTCTCAGTGTTCCCGGATATCACAATGTACTCAATGCGCTTGCCTGCATAGCGGTTTCGGAAATATGCGGAATCGAGGCTGAAAAGATAAACAGCGGTCTTTGCACATTTACGGGAGCCGACAGGCGCTTCCAGCAAAAAGGAAAGCTCGGAAATATTACTGTAGTTGACGACTATGCCCACCATCCTTCAGAGATAAGCGCTACTTTGAAGGCGGCAGAGAACTATCCTCACAGGGAGCTCTGGGTTGCATTCCAGCCGCACACCTACACACGCACAAAGGCGCTTCTTGACGACTTTGCCAAAGCGCTTTCCCTTGCAGACCATGTTCTGCTCGCAGATATCTATGCGGCGCGTGAGAAAAATACCCTCGGAATCTCCTCCGACGACCTCCGGGAGAAAATATCGGCTCTGGGTACCGATGCAAAATATTTTTCATCCTTCGCGGAAATTGAAAATTATCTTTCGGATAACTGTGTGGATAACGATCTCATCATCACCATGGGTGCAGGCGACATTTTCAGGGTAGGTGAGCACCTTCTCGAAAAGGGCTGAAATAATTATCCACAAATACACATATAAGTTTTCATTAAATCCACAGCCAATTAAACGGCATGTGGATTTTTTGTGGATTATTTTGTGGACTCAACTTTTTCTCACTATGTTATAATTCAGCTTGACTTTTGAATTTTGTATTTTCTGACATTAAAGGATCGTTTTTATATGAAGCCACTTTCCATAGATACCAATTATCCGTGTGACGTCACTGTCATACCGAATAAATTTTTTGATGTTTTCATGCCCAGAGCAAACGGAGAATTTGTCAAGATCTATTTCTATCTCCTTCGAATGACAGGGAGCTCCGCTTCCCCGTCTCTGGGTGAGATCGCAGATTCTCTTAACTACACCGAGCAGGACGTTCTCCGCGCTTTCCGCTACTGGGAAAAGGAAGGACTCCTCAGGATGACCTGCGATGAAAAAGGCAATCTGACCGGACTGTGTCTTATTAACCTTTGCTCGGGCATCCCGGAGGCAAAATCCCCGGAAAAAGACAGCACATCTCCGCAGGCAGCGGTTACGGAAGTCCTCGAACCTGTATCCGATATTCCCGCAGATTATGCAGAGAGGAGAATAAGTACCGCAAGAGTCAGTGAACTGAGCGGAAGTGAAGACATCCGGGAAATGCTCTTTGCCATCCAGAGCTACCTCAACAAAAAGCTCTCTCCGAACGAGATACAAAGGCTGCTCTACTTCTATGATGAGCTTCACTTTTCCACCGACCTCATTGCCTTCCTTGTGGAATACTGCAATGACAAGGATCACAAGAGCATGCACTATATAGATAAAGTTGCGCTTAACTGGTATAATGACGGAATAAAAACGGTGAGGGACGCAAGAAAGGCTATAAGCTCTTATCGAAAGGATTATTTTGACATTTTCAGGGCTCTCGGAATCACCGGAAGAAATCCCATCGAGCCGGAGATCGAAATTATGAAAAAGTGGATAGATTCCTACGGCATGTCAATGGAGGTCATCACCGAGGCCTGCACCAGAACCGTCTTCAACACAAAGAAGCCGAATCTCAAGTATACCGACAGTATTATTGAAAACTGGCATAAAAAAGGAATCCGCACCGGGGAAGAGCTGGCCCGTCACCTTTCCGAAAGCGCAAATGCTTCATCCTCTTCAGAAAAAAAGACTCAAAAAAGCAGCCGGGCCGTCAATAAATTCAATAATTTTGAACAGAGGAAAACCGACTACAATGAGCTTGAGAAAAAACTCACCGGTATTTGAAAGGACTTTAGATGGCACTTACAAATTCTCAATATGATGAAATAAAACGCAGATATGACTTTACAAGGCAGCAGAATCTCCGGGAGACCTACGAAAGAAAAGACGAAGTCTATCAGAAGATTCCCGGATTCAGGCAGCTTGAGGAGGAACGCACTTCCGTGTACATCAATGCGGCGAAACAAAGGCTCTCGTCCCCGGGGCAAGACAGAACGGATAATGTTGACGACCGCATCAGAGCCATTAACGAAAAAGAGGCCTCTCTTCTTGCTCAATACGGCTTTCCGCCCGATTATCTTGAGCCGGTATACGAGTGTCTGCTGTGCAGAGATACCGGATACATCGACGGAAAAAAGTGCGTATGCTTTAAAAATGCCGAGATCCGGCTTCTCTACAGACAGTACGATCCCGGAATAATTCTCGCAAAAGAGAACTTCAGCCACTTCTCATTCGAGCTGTATTCTGATACAATGATTGACGGACACATCTCACCCCGGGATGCTGCCAGGGATGCTTACGACAGTTCCCGAAAATTTATCGAGAACATCGGAAAACCATCCAATAACCTTCTGTTTCTCGGCAATGTCGGCACAGGAAAGAGTTTTCTTTCTCACTGCATCGCCCATGAGGCGATCAAGCGCTCATTTTCAACATTGTGCCTGTCCGCTCCCGATCTTTTTGAGATCACTGCGGATTCAAAATTCGGAGGCGATGATTCATCCGAAAGCAGCCGCCTTATATACGACTGCGAACTTTTGATAATCGACGACCTTGGTACAGAGCTGACCAACAGTTATATTTCTTCGGAGCTTTTTCACTGTATCAACTACAGGATAGAGCGCAACCGCTCCACTATCATTTCAACAAACAAATCCCTTGAGGAACTCAGGGATCTGTATTCCGAGCGCGTCACATCAAGAATACTCGGGAATTATACAATTAAAAAGCTTATCGGCGACGATATCAGAATCAAAAAAATAACGGGAGAGAACCAGTGAGTACAACCAGCGGAAATACAAATCTGAAATTAAACACCATTCCGGACGGAAAATTAGGCATCATTGCCATCGACGGCATTGACGAGCTTGCTAAAAGCATCGACAAATACATTGTCCAGTGGAGACGCGAAAGGAGCGCCGAGCTCAGCAGCCTTGCCGCCCTCGACGATTTTTTCGTAAAGGATTCCTACATAGTAAATGCATCAAACCCCAGATTCGGTTCGGGAGAGGCAAAGGGAACAGTTGCATCTACGGTGAGAGGTGACGACATTTACATTCTTGTGGATATCTGCAATTACAGCAAGACCTACAAGATCAACGGATACGAAAACTGCAAATCACCCGATGATTATTTCCAGGATCTCAAGAGAATAATCGCAGCTGTGCGAGGCTCCTGCCGACGTGTCAACGTCGTAATGCCTTACCTGTATGAAGGCAGACAGATGAAGAGAAACGGCCGCGAATCTCTCGACTGCGCAAGCTCTCTCCAGGAGCTCGAATCACTGGGAGTATCAAGCATAATCACTTTTGACGCCCATGACATTCGCGTTCAGAATGCAATTCCGCTTATAAGCTTCGAGACTTTCCAGGCATCATATCAGTTCCTGAAAAATGTTCTCCGCGACGCTCCGGACATGAAGGTCGACAAAGAGAACCTCATGATAATAAGCCCCGATGAATCGGGAATGAACAGAGCTATTTACCTTGCCAATGTTATCGGTGTTGACATGGGAACCTTCTACAGAAGGCGCGATTACTCCCAGCACGCAAAAGACGGGTCAAGCCCGATAGTTGAGCTTGAATTCCTCGGTGCCGACGTAAAAGGCAAGGACATGATCGTTCTTGACGATATGATCTCCTCCGGAAAAACAATTACCGAAATCGCAACGACCCTCAAAAGGCGCGGCGCAAACAGGATCTACATCTGTGCCACCTTCGGAATGTTTACCTGGGGCTTTGACTGGATAGATAAGGCATATGCCGACGGTCTGTTCACAAAGATCATTACCACAAACCTTATTTACCAGCCAAAAGAGCTTCTTGAAAAGGAGTGGTATATTTCCTGTGATATGAGCAAGTACCTTGCGATGATCATCGATACACTCAACCACGATGCTTCCATCGCCAACCTTTTGAACCCGTCGGACAGAATAAAAAAAGTGCTCAAAAAACACGAAAACCACGAGGAGATATAAACCGGTAAATACTCTTTTGCAAAGAGAAATCCAAAAAACAACATAAATCGAGGTCAGCCTTTTGGAGCTGACCTCATACTTTTCTTTATTTACCTTTTTCTCCGGCAGCAACCAGTATCGTTTCGGAATCTTCCGAAGGCTCCTCCATGCTTTCCGCATCAAAAGCTCCGAGAAATCTCATTCCGGCTTTCTTAATACTTTCTTTTACTTCTTCAAGTTCAAACGCCCTTTGAATGTGCACCTCCTCGAATCTCTCAAACAAACCGCTCTCCTTCTTTTCAAAGAAAGTGACATCATATTCATTGATCCGGCAGGCTTCGTCGTACACATTTTCCCATATAAAGCTGGCGTCCTCCCTGTTTTCCGCAATTGTCGAGTCCCCGATAACGTCTCTGTACAGATGGACCGTATTGAAATCAAAAATAAATATTCCCGACGGATCGAGGTAATTATTAACCAGCTTAAGAACTCTTTCCAATTCTCCGTCTCCGGTCAGATAATTCATCGTATTACATACGCTGACAAAGGCCCTGACCGTACCGTAAAGCTCGAAATCTCTAATGTCCTGGTTGAGGTAAAGTATCGGCTTTCTTGCGGGAGCATCTTCATTATCGGTGTTTTTAAAATCCATCTCGCGATCAAACGCCACCTGAAGCATTTCCTCTGAGGAATCAATTCCTATCATATCAAAGCCTCTGTCCGCCAGCATCCTTGTAAGGGTTCCGGTTCCGCAGCCGAGCTCACACACTATTCCGTCTTTCACGCCTTCGTCCGCCAGCAGTCCGGAGATTACTCCCGACCATTTTTCATAGGGCACATCGTCCATAAACACATCATATAAGTTAGCAAATTTGCTGTACGCCTTCAATTTATTACCCCTTATCTATTTAAATTTGAAATCCATAACGATATAATCATAATACCAAAAGGAGCATACTATGGAAACAAAAATCAAGATTTCAAACCTTAACCTCAAACAGATCTCCAGAAGCGGCCAGTGTTTTCGTCTCAATGAAACGGAAGACGGCTCCTTCAGCCTCATCTTCCGGGACAAGGCGCTGCGTCTTCGCCAAAACGGAGATGAAATTACATTTTGTTGCCCGGAAAATGAATTTAAAAGTATCTGGGCTCCCTACTTTGATCTTCAGACTGACTACGAAAAGATCATTGCTCTCATCCCCGAGGAGGATACTTATCTAAGGAATGCAGCGGCCTTCGGAAACGGAATCCGCATATTAAGGCAGGATCCCTGGGAAATGATCATTACCTTCATCATTTCCCAGAGAAAAAACATGCCCGCGATCAGAAGCTGCGTGGAAAAAATCTCCGAACGCTTCGGAAAGAAAATTTCCACGCCTTTCGGAGATTCATTTGCTTTTCCCGAACCCGAAGAACTTGCCTCAGCTTCCGTTGAGGATCTTCTGGCGTGCTCTCTGGGCTACCGGGCGAAATATATTAAAGAGACTGCCGGCCGTATCGCCTGCGGAGATTTTGACATTGAATCATTGTCACCTCTTCCGACTAATGAGCTATCGGAAAGCCTCAAAACGCTCAAGGGCGTAGGCGAAAAGGTTGCAAACTGCATTATTCTGTTTGCCTATCATCGTCTCGAAGCCTTTCCGATAGATGTATGGATCAGGCGGATAATCGATAATTATTACGGCGGAGAGTTCGGCACTTCCCTTTACGGAGAATATGCCGGAGTGATTCAGCAATACATGTTTTTTTACGAGACCGGAAGGAACAGCTGAAAAATACAGCATTAAACCTGTATCAGGATTCTGCCGCTATCAGCTTTCCGCCCTTTTCATCTATCTTAATGCAGCTTCCTTCATGGACCCTGCCTTCAAGAATCACCTTGGCCGCACAAGTCTCCACATTAGCCTGAAGGTATCTCTTCAACGGGCGGGCGCCGTAAACCGGATCATATCCGTTTTCAATAACATGAGCCTTCGCTGCCTCGGTAAGCGACAATGACAGCTGCTGCTCATTAAGGCGCCTGTTCAGTCCTTCAAGAAGAATATCCACGATTCCGCCGATATTTTCCTTTGTGAGAGGCTTGAACATTATTATCTCGTCAAGTCTGTTCAAAAACTCCGGTCTGAAATGAGCCTTCAGTTCCGAATTGATCATATCCGAAGCTGATTTCTCAATATTTCCGTCGGCGTCTATTCCTTCGAGAAGATACTGTGATCCAATGTTCGATGTGAGGATAATGATCGTGTTTTTAAAGTCAACAATCCTTCCCTGACTGTCTGTTATCCTTCCGTCATCAAGAACCTGCAAAAGTACATTGAACACATCCGGATGAGCCTTTTCTATCTCGTCAAACAAAACTACGGAGAAGGGCTTTCTTCTGACGGCCTCGGTCAGCTGGCCTCCCTCTTCGTATCCCACATATCCCGGAGGCGCTCCGATAAGTCTGGATACGGAATACTTCTCCATATACTCGCTCATATCGATACGGACAATGTTTGACTCATCATCAAACAGATAGTCCGCCAGTGTCTTTGCAAGCTCGGTTTTTCCCACGCCTGTCGGGCCCAGGAAAAGAAAGCTTCCTATCGGTTTTCCGGGATCTTTTATTCCGGCTTTTGATCTCAAAATAGCCTCTGTGACCTTTGTGACGGCTTCGTCCTGTCCGATAACTCTCTTATGAAGCTCACCCTCCAGTCCGAGCACCTTCTGCTTTTCTCCCTCAGTCAGTTTGTTGACAGGAATTCCCGTCCATTTTGACACGATTCCCGCGATCTGCTCATCCTGAACCGATTCATGCACCAGAGAAATATTCATTTCTTTGATCCTGTTCTCAGCCTCCTCAAGCTCTCTTTCCGCAGCAGGCAGTTCCCCGTACTGAAGCTCAGCGGCTCTGCTTAATTTATACTCGCGCTGTGCAATCTTCAGCTGGCTCTTCAGATCATCTATCCTTTCCCTGATGGCGGCGGGTCCGGCTATTGCCTCCTTCTCCTTCTCCCACTGAGCTTTCTTCGCATTGAAATTCTCCTCGACATCAGCCATGTCTTTTCTGAGACTAACAAGCCTCTCTTTGCTGAGATTATCGGTTTCCATCTCAAGCGCCGTCTCCTCCGTCTTCATCTGAGTGAGCTTATGTTCAAGCTCATAAAGCTCATTAGGCATGGAATTAAGCTCTGTTTTTATCATTGCACAGGCCTCATCCACCAGGTCAATCGCTTTATCCGGCAGAAATCTGTCCGTGATATATCTCTTGGACAATACTGCGGCAGCAACGAGCGCTCCGTCTGTGATCTTTACGCCGTGATAGTTTTCCAGCTTCTCCTTGATGCCCCTTAGAATAGAGATAGTCTCCTCAACGGTGGGCTCATCCACCGTAACAGGCTGAAAACGCCTCTCAAGGGCTTTATCCTTCTCAATATATTTTCTGTACTCATCAAGAGTAGTGGCTCCGATACAGTGCAGTTCTCCCCTTGCCAGCATAGGCTTGAGCATATTTCCTGCATCCATCGCTCCGTCTGTCTTACCTGCCCCGACAATGAGATGAAGCTCATCAATGAATAGTATTATCTGCCCCTCCGATTTTCTTACCTCTTCCAGGACAGCCTTCAATCTCTCCTCGAATTCTCCTCTGTACTTGGCTCCGGCCACGAGTGCGCCCATATCAAGGGAGAAAACAGTCTTATCCTTCAGATTATCCGGAACATCTCCGGCAACTATCCTCTGGGCAAGTCCCTCAATGGCCGCAGTCTTTCCGACGCCCGGCTCTCCTATGAGCACAGGATTGTTCTTCGTCTTTCTGGACAGTATCAAAATGATCTGCCTTATCTCATCATCCCTTCCGATGACTGGATCGAGCTTCTGCATTCTGGCTTTTTTGACAAGATCAACCCCGTATTTGTTCAGTACGTCATATGTGGCTTCGGGATTATCCGTAGTCACTCTCTGATTGCCTCTCACCTCAGCCAGTGCCTTTAAAAATCTCTCCTTGTCGATTGAGAAAGTATCAAACAAAGACTCGGCATCCGGACTCGGGTCATCTATCATTGCAAGGAAAATGGCCTCAACCGTGACATAGTCATCTCCCATTCCCTTAGCCTTATTCTCGGCATTTATTAGGGCTTTATTCAGGTATTCCCCGATATACGGCTTATTTCCTCCCTGAACCTTCGGCTTTTTATCGAGAATATCCTCAACCGCTCTCTCAAAAGAGGGCGCATCTATACCCATTTTTGTGATCAGGCTTTTTATAAGGCTTTCATCCTGTTTAAGAAATACATATATAAGATGCTCCTGCTCAAGGTTCTGATGTCCGAACTCATAAGCGGTACTCTCCAGAGAATTAATCGCCTCGATGGCTTTTTGTGTGAATTTTTGTATATTCATAACACTACCTCCGCAGTATTTAATTTGTTTCATTTGTTCTATATCTAATATAACACTTATCTATGCAATGTCAACATTAATTTCAAAAAGAAAGCTGCCCGGAAAGGACAGCTGTTCTTAGTATGTTTATTCTTTATTATTAATGCCTTCGAATAAATGATATCATTACCCCGTACTTCTTCATAAGCAGAAGTGAAGCGGCAATGCATACGAGTGAAATAACCATGTATACCGCATAACTTCCCGGACCCTTTGAATATCCGGTCATCAGGGTGGTGCTTGACGGTCTGACCGTAGTTTCCGAAACACCGACCTTGTTAATAAGCTTTCCGGCAAGGACAGGCTCTGAATCCCCGTATTTGATATTGAAAAGATTATTTACCGATGTGATGCCGGAAAGATTTTTATCCGCAACGGCTTTGTAGGTAATATATGCTTTTTCTTTGGGCTGCCTTACTCCCAGCCGCCACTCAAGAGTAGTCGAGCCGTCTGCATTTTTGATTATTGAGGTTGGTGCCGTACTGGCAGAGCCCTCCTTATACGCAAGTCCCCGGCTGAGTGTATCAAAAAGTGTTATCTCTTTTTCCTCATCTGTGGGATTTATCCAGGAGAGGGCATATCCGATGACATTGCCCGATGATATTTTCACCGACTCAGACATTGACCCATCCATATACGCCTTGGCGGAGTTTACATAATTCGAAAGGGAATTGACCTCATTTTTTGTTCCGGTCCCGTACTGTATCTTATAATTATTTGTAACAGTACCCTTTATTATTGCGGTTCTTATAACCATCGCCTCATAGCTTATTTTCCCCGCACTGTCCGCTTCCTGCTCTCCTATCTTCCATTTAATAAGCGTCTCCCCGGTTGCCTGATTTATCGTAACCGAATCCGGCTCAATATCGGCAGAGCCCTTCACATACTCAAGACCGCGGCTGAGCTTATCATAGAGAACTATCTGCTGCTTCTCATCCTTATCGTTCGACCAGATTAGTGTGTAGCCGATCTTCTCCCCCAGCGAAACAATATTCTCCTGCGACATGGAAATATCTTTATCCGCCGTCTCTCCCTCAGCTACGTCAGTCAATGCCGGCTCATTTACAGTGTAGATTTTTTGGTTCAGCGGAAGATTTTCGATCTCATATGTCTCTTCAAGAGCATTTTCACCGTCGTCCGTAAAAAGACTGCCGTAGGCCGCCTCCGGGTGTCTTTCATCCATCGCAATATATGGCTGATCCTCCAGCTCCTCCCGAAGAAGATACCGGTGTCCCGAAGGGATATTTGCTATAATGAATGCCCCCTGTTCATCGCTTGTCGCCAGGATCATCGTATTATCTCCCGCATCGGACTCCTCTCCGGGGAAATCTTTATTCTGATCCTTCAGACTGTCCTCGTCACCGGCGCCGTTCACACACAGAGGACAATCCTCAGCGTGAGACAAAATGAATTTCGCTCCCTGTACAGGTATCTTTTTGCTGAGCGCCGAATAAACCATTGCATCAAGATCAATGAGATAACCTTTCACCGTGGGTGCAGCAAGTCCCAGAATGCACTCCTTTGCAGCGCCATCCCCGTCTGTGACCGAATATTTTATATTTGCCGCTTCCTCATCGACCGAACTTCCGAATACAGGATAATCCTTTTCGCTTTCAAAATCTTTCGCCTCATTCCTGAGCCTTACCCTGAACTTCAACTCGTACCGGTATACATCAAGGCTGTCCCCGGAAATAATCTTATATCCCGAACCCTTCTTCTGCTCCTCGTCATACAAAGTCCATTCCAGCTTTCCGTTCTCAAGCTTTGCGGTATTTTCCTGATTCTCACCCGCATTTCCCGAAAGAGACGGTGCAGAATTTCCGTTCATATCAAAGAAATTTACGATCTCAAGGTATTCATTCACATCTCCGGTCAATGAGAGCGCTCTTGCAATATTTTCCCCGTTTCGCTTCATTTCCCCGAAAAGTGCGCCAAGCGCATTTCCCATAGCGGCATAATTATCGGCATCCGCATATGTAGAATTCAAAACCGGGCCGTTTGTTCCGCTTCCGCCTATTGTGCTTTTCAGGAAATTGCTGTAAGCGTCGCTCCTGTCTGCAGCACCGATCTCAAGCATACGATTCATGTCATCGTCGTATCTGTAGGAAACAATATCCAGAGTATCTTCTTCCTCATTCAGATATTTCTCCATGAGGATATCATCAGTTTCCTCGCCCATAACAAAAAGGCTTACACCCTTCTCCTTAAGGAACTTTGCGGATTCCTTTGCCTTTTCGGCAGCCTTATCGCTGTAGTTGACCTTTTCTGAACAGACAACGGAGGCTTCGCCGTTTGCAAAGTATCCGTCCTGTCCAAGCCTGTCGGGATCGATCTCGGAATCAGGCATAACCGGGTCATAACCAAAATATTTTTCGCCTTCCGGATCTAAAGATACATCTTTATTGAGATAAGTAGTCGGAAGGGAATCTGTGATAAGTACGACATATCTCTGAGTGCCGGAGCCATCTGCAGTGCCGAAGGAATCATCCTTTGCAAACATTTCGGAAGCCATTTCAAGCGCACCTTCAAGATTTGAATATCCCGCAGCCCTTTTTGCCTCTTCCTCGTTATTACCGTAAGGGTTGATAACTCCCGAAAGATCAATAATGCTCTCATCTATATATTTATCGGGTGAAAATCCCAGTGATTTGATATCGTCAGACGCGCTTTTTATTCCATTTATTTTTTCGGTGATTTTTCCAATATATTCCGTATCGGGCAGAGTTTTTTCCAGTTCCATAGTGCGGTAGACATTGGCATCATATGTTATGATTCCCAGTCTTTTATCGCCCGTCTGAGTATCGGTGCAATACCCCTTTATAAAGTCAATTATTGAATTTTTTGTCTGATCCAGCCTTGTAGTCACCTCATCATCAAGGTGTATCTCTCCGTCTGTAGAAGTATTCATTGAGAGAGATTTGTCGATGACAAAGATAACATCGATATTCTTCTTTTCGGAAAGTTCCTTTATCTCTGCGGTATATGTAATATCAAAATAATTTTCGGTATCAGTTTCCTTCGCCTCAAGAATCAGTCTGACGCCGTCGCTGTTATATGCCTGATCCTCAAGACTGTATGTCTTGTCTTTTGTTATCTGTTCTTTACTGTTTTGCGGAAGTTCCGACCGGCTCACACTTTCCCTTACTTCCTGTGCCGTCAGAATAACCGCACCGTCCTCGTCAACGGAAACCGAAGCCGCAGGAAGAGCAGACGCTCCTCTTAGAGCATTTATATCAGCATGTACCGTCAGCGATCCGGCCATTATCAAAATAAGCATAAGCGCACAGACAATGCGCCCGATTTTTTTCATCATTTCGACCCCTTGTTTAATCTATCTTCCCGGAAAAACATTACATTCCCACATTATATTCTTTATACCTAATAATGTTAA
>JBMNQZ010000004.1:0-76770 GCA_050944395.1 Lachnospiraceae bacterium | reverse complement strand
CAATCCTAATAAAAAGGACGGAAACAAGAAGAAATACTATTGTCTGGATATGTTTCCTTATCCTTCGGGAAACGGTCTTCATGTAGGTCACTGGCGCGGTTATGTAATTTCCGATGTGTGGAGCAGATATAAAATGCTCAACGGACACTATGTGATTCATCCGATGGGATGGGACGCTTTCGGACTTCCGGCTGAAAATTATGCTATTAAAATGGGCGTTCATCCGTCTATCCAGACGAAGAAGAATGTTGACAATATCAGACGCCAGATCAAACAGATCGGCGCCGTTTATGATTGGGATCTTGAGGTCAATACAACGGATCCGGATTATTATAAGTGGACACAGTGGATCTTTGTTCAGATGTTCAAGAAAGGACTTGCCTATGAGAAGGAGTTTCCGATAAATTGGTGCCCTTCCTGCAAAACCGGCCTTGCGAATGAGGAAGTAGTGAACGGCTGTTGCGAGAGATGCGGAACACAGGTAACAAAAAAGAATCTCAGACAGTGGATGCTTAAGATTACGGCTTATGCCGACAGACTTCTTGACAACCTTGAAAAGCTTGACTGGCCGGATAAGGTAAAGAAGATGCAGGCTGACTGGATCGGAAAATCCCACGGTGCGGAGATCGATTTTGCCATCGACGGAAAGGATGCTTCCCTCAAGGTTTATACAACTCGTCCGGATACTCTCTACGGAGCTACTTTTATGGTAATCGCTCCGGAGCATGAGCTTGCAAAGGAGCTTGCAACCGATGAGACAAGAGAAGCTGTTGAGGATTACATCTTCAAGGCATCCATGAAATCATCTGTTGACCGTCTTCAGGATAAGGAAAAAACCGGTGTATTCAGCGGAAGCTACTGCATCAATCCTGTAAATGGTGCGAAGATCCCGGTATGGATCTCAGATTATGTTCTCGCAGATTACGGTACGGGAGCGATCATGTGCGTTCCGGCTCACGATGACCGTGACTTTGCATTTGCAAAGAAATTCGATCTTCCGATAATCAGGGTTATTGCTCCGGAAGGTGAAGAGGACAAGGAGCTTGAGGAGGCTTACACCGAGCCAGGTATTATGGTTAACTCAGGTGACTGGAACGGAATGAAGTCTGAGGATGCAAAGAAGGAAATTCCGCAGATGCTTGAATCAAAGGGAATATGCAAGATCACCACGAACTATAAGCTCAGGGATTGGGTATTCTCAAGACAGCGTTACTGGGGCGAACCGATTCCGATCATCCATTGCCCGAATTGCGGAAATGTTCCGGTTCCGGAGGATCAGCTTCCTGTGGAACTTCCGGATGTTGAAAAATATGAGCCTACAGGAACAGGTGAATCTCCGCTTGCAGCCATTGATTCATGGGTAAATACAACATGTCCGTGCTGCGGAGCCCCGGCAAAAAGAGAGACAAATACAATGCCTCAGTGGGCCGGCTCCAGCTGGTATTTCCTACGCTATGTGGATGTAAATAACGACAAAGAGCTTGTTTCCAGACAGAAAGCAGATGAACTTCTGCCTGTAGACATGTATATCGGAGGCGTTGAGCACGCAGTGCTTCATCTCCTTTATTCAAGATTCTGGACAATGTTCCTTCATGATATTGGAGTGGTAGGTTTTGACGAGCCGTTTGTGAAGCTGTTCAACCAGGGTATGATCACAGGAAAGAACGGTATCAAAATGAGCAAGTCAAAGGGCAATGTCGTTTCACCTGATGATCTCATTGATAACTACGGGTGCGATTCGCTCAGACTTTATGAAATGTTCGTCGGACCGCCTCAGCTTGATGCCGAGTGGGATGACAGCGGAATCGACGGAGTTTATCGTTTCCTTAACAAATTCTGGAAGCTTGCCGTTGACAGCATTGAGGCTGATGTTAAGGCTACTCCGGAGATGGTTAAGCTCCGCCATAAGCTGACTCACGATATCACAAAGAGAATTGAGCAGTTCAGTATGAACACGGCTGTTTCTAAGTTTATGGAGTATAATAATACTCTTATTAAGATCGCTAAGGAGACAGGCGGTATCGATAAGGAAACTATCGAGACATACCTCATCCTTCTCTCACCTTTTGCTCCGCATATCGCCGAAGAGCTTTGGGAGAGATGCGGTCACAAAGAGAGTGTTTTTGATGCCGGATGGCCGCAGAGCGATGAGGAGGCAATGAAGGACGATACGAAGGAGATCGCCGTTCAGATCAACGGAAAAACAAAGGGTGTTGTAAATATTGCCGTTGATGCCGATAAAGAGGAAGCTCTTGCGATCGGAAAGGAAGCCATAAAGGATAAACTTAACGGAACGATCGTAAAAGAGATCTATGTTCCGGGAAGAATAATAAATATCGTCATAAAGCCCAATAAATAATCCGGATATTTAAATAAGTATGATAAAGCTGCGGGAACCGAAAATGATTCCTGCAGCTTTTTGTTTGCGCCGTTATTCAATTCTTTCTATGTCACTTATATCGGGAACTGCCATCATTGAGAAGTTCGTGTGATATATCACAAATCCCGGGTTTGAAGCCGGGGGCTTCTTGAGATTTTTCCTGAGGGTGTAATCTATCTCAACCTTGGGTGCGGTTCTGCCTTTGCTGTAGAATGCGGCAAGTCTTGACGCCTCCTCAAAGACGCTGTCCGGAACCTCCCTTCCCTGTGTTTTCAGTATTACATGGCTTCCCGGCATTTTTTTTGCATGAAACCACCAGTCGTTGTTGCCGGCTATCTTAAATGAGAGCTCATCGTTCTGAAAGTTGTTTTTGCCCACATACATATCGAAGCCTTCCCTGGAGCGATACTTGAGCGGAGTGCTGAGCTCTTTTTTTGAAGGTTTTTTCCCTTTTTTATCATCATGTCTTTCCGCCGAGGAGCCCCTTATCCATCCCTGAAGGATCATTTCCCGGCGAATCTGGGACAAATCCGCATCATTTTCAGAAATATCCAGGGAAGTAAGAATATTTTCGAGTTCTGTTATCTCTATTGTTGTTTCATCAATGAGTTTTGAAACAGATTCCTTGGTGCGCTTTAATTTGTTGTATTTTTTGAAATAATTCTGGGCGTTTTTATATGCCGTCAGAGTCTCGTCCATGGGAATGGTGATGGGTTCATTCGTATAATAATTATTGACGGTTACGCTTTTTTGCCCTTCTACATATTCGTAGCCGTATGTATTCAGCATTTCCCCGTATATTCTGAAATTTTCCATCTTTTCGGTATCGCGAAGCTGTTTCTTCTGAAGATCCAGTTTCCTTTGCGCCCGTGAAAGTGAGGTAGAAGCGGAATGCCTGAGATTTGCGGACTTCTGACGCATTCTGGTAACGGCGGCTTTTGCTGTGTAGAATTCGACCATTGCCGAGCTGACCGAGTCATACTTTTTGATCTCGTGACCGGCATACATTTTGTAAATAAAGGCGGAAAAATCCACCGGAATAGCGTTTCTTGAGATAATGCAAGGGCTGAAGACACCGGAAGAAAAATCTGTTATGTGTCCTTTGAAAACACTGTAAAGAGCTGATAAACTGTCGTTTTCGAAGGATGCCGTGGGCGCACCTCCGTCAAGACCGGCTTCAAACACAAACTCTTCAGCTGCCTGAGGACTTATTCCCGTCAGGCTCATATAGAGCGATTTAGAGAGATTAAAGGGCTGTTTTCTCAAGGCACAGATAAATTCATCCCCGGTTACTGTAAACGGATTTAACTTCTCATCACCCTTTGGGATAAAATACGGGTGGCCGGGAAGCACTTCACGAACAGAGCTGATGCTTGACGGGATCCTTTTTATAGAATCTATAATAGTATTCCCGGAATCAGCAAGTATGATGTTGCTGTGTTTTCCCATCAGTTCTACAATAAGAAAAAGAGTTTTCGGATCTCCCAGTTCATCGAGATGTTCGATCTCGATCCTGATGATTCTTTCAAGTGAGGGCTGGGTCACGGAAATGATCTTTCCTCCCTGAAGATGCTTGCGAAGCAGCATGGTAAAAGCCGGAGCCTGAGCGGGAGCCTGTCTGGATTCATCGGTGATGTATATCAGCGGAAGAGCGGCGCTGGCACTTATCATCAGCCTGATGTTTTCACGGTTTGCCCGGATATTGAGCATGAGCTCGTCTTTTTCGGGCTGAATGATCTTATTAATGAGACCTCCCGTGATCTTTCTGTTTAATTCTTCTGTGCACGCGGCAACCATGATTCCGTCAAAAGCCATAATATCTCTCCGAATAATAATAGTCTTCTTCCCGGAAAATATACTTTTTCTCGCATTCCGGGAGAGCATATCGTGGTTTCAAGTATATCATAAAAATTTTTCTGATGCAGAGAATTTAAACCGCACGGGAAAAATATTATATTTAGTTTTCAATATCAAAAAAGATGTGATATACTAGACAACAATCATGGGATTTTGTCGTTTTATGACATCGGGAGAATATATGGTAAGAAGTATGACTGGCTTCGGAAGAGCCGAGATTTCAAATGATAATGAAAAATACACTGTTGAGATTAAATCTGTAAATAACCGCTATCTTGATTTCAATATCAGGATGCCGAAAAAATTTAATTCTTTTGAGGCAAAGATTCGGAATCTTCTTCAGGAAAGGATTACGAGAGGGAAGGTTGACGTGTATATTTCGTCAAAGTCTTATACGGATGAGGCTATGGAAATACGCTTTAACGAAGATCTTGCCCGGGAATATCTTGGATGCCTTAAGATAATAGCGGCTATGGACGGAGTTAATTCCGGTGTGTCCGCCAGGGATATCGCAACCTTCCCGGATGTTATCACCATGGAGGAGAAAAAGGTTGATGAATCTCTTTTGTGGGAAAAGCTTTCATCTCTTCTCGGGGAGGCACTTGACTCATTTATCGAGGCAAGAGAGCTGGAAGGGAGCCATCTGAGAGCCAATATCATTGAAAAGCTGGACATTCTGGAGAATTCGACAAGACAGATCGCGGAGCACGAACCGGAGATCATGGCTCAATACAGAATAAGGCTCAGAGAAAGACTGAACGAAATACTCGAGGATTCCAATATTGACGAAACAAGGGTCGCACAGGAACTTGTCATTTATTCCGACAAGATTTGTACGGATGAAGAGACAGTCAGGCTTCTCAGTCATATCGATAAAATGCGAAAAATGCTGGACAGTGAAGGCAGCATAGGAAGAAATCTTGATTTTCTCACACAGGAAATGAATCGCGAGGCGAATACCATTCTCTCCAAGGCAGGAGATGTCATTACGGCGGACACCGCTATTATTTTAAAGACGGAAATAGAGAAGATTCGCGAGCAGATTCAGAATATTGAATGAGGGAATTGAGGTTAATATGTCGGGAAAAGGTTTGATCGTTGTAATTTCCGGTTTCTCGGGAGCCGGAAAAGGCACTATTGTGTCAGATTTTATGAATAAGCATCCGGAGTGCCTGCTTTCAATATCGGCCACCACAAGGGAGCCGAGGACCGGGGAAATAGATGGAGTCCATTATCATTTTTTGAATAAAAATGATTTTCTGGACGGAATAGAAAAAGATGATTTTATAGAGTACAACGAATATCAGGGAAATTACTACGGAACTCCGAAATCGTTTGTTGCGGAAAACTCGGGAAGAGGCACAAACGTAATACTTGAAATAGATGTCAACGGAGGAGAAAGAATCAAGGAGTGTTTTCCCGACGCGTTGAGAATATTTGTCACGGCGCCTTCAGCCCGAATTCTTGCCGAAAGGCTCAGATCCAGGGGAACCGACTCCCCGGAAAAGATAAGGGGCCGTCTTTTGAGAGCTGTCGAAGAAACGGCTTTTATCAAGAATTACGACTATCTTCTGATAAATGACAGTCTCGATGACAGCGTCAGATCTCTCGAATTAATATTGGACAGAGAAATGAACAGTGATAACGATGCATCCGCACTCCCGGAGACCGTATTTGATATACCTTCTTCAGGTAAAGCTGTGGATGAGTTTATTAAGTGTTTTGAAAATGAACTTAGCAAGATAACGAAAGGGGAATAAAATTTATGATGATGCATCCTTCATACAAGGAAATGATTAATGCTGTAAATTCAGATACTCAGGAGGAAAACGAGCCGATCGTAAGCAGCCGTTATTCGATCGTAATGGCTACAAGCAGGAGAGCAAGACAGATCGTTGACGGAGATGAGCCTCTTATTTCGGAATATGAGGGTAAAAAGCCTCTTTCTATTGCTGTTGAGGAGGTTTACCAGGGTAAAGTAAAGATCCTTCCCGACAAAGAAGATCTTAAGTCGGAGTAATACACGGAGACAAAGAGATGAAAATACTTCTTGACTCCCTCGGCTGTGATAAAAATCTTGTGGATTCAGAGGAGATGCTGTCCGTCCTTGCGGAAGAAGGGTATTCCTTTACCGATGATCCCGAGGAGGCGGAGATTTATATCATTAATACATGCTGTTTTATCGACAGCGCCAAAGAGGAGAGCATCAATGCTATTCTTGAGGCGGCAAAGCTGAAAGAGACTGCCGGGGTAAAGGCTCTTGTAGTAACAGGCTGTATGGCACAAAGATACAGGGATGAACTTATAAAAGAGATTCCGGAGATAGATGCCATGACAGGAGTCGGCGGAGCAGAGACTATAGCCGATGCGGTGCTGGCAGCGGTTGAAAAGACCGGGATTGATTTTGTTAAGGATGCCGATAAATGTTCCAATAAGAGCAGAAAGCGTCTTATAACCACCGGGGGCTTGTTTGAATATCTGAAGATAGCGGAGGGTTGCAATAAAAACTGCACTTACTGCGTTATTCCGAAGGTCAGGGGAAGCTACCGCAGTTATCCTATGGAAGATCTGGTCAGACAGGCGGAAGAACTTGCTTCGGCCGGGGTAAAGGAACTGATAATCGTGGCACAGGAGACAACTCTTTACGGAGTCGATCTTTATGGAAGCAAGCAGCTCCATGTTCTTCTTGAAAAGCTTTGCGGAATAAACGGTATCAGCTGGATCAGGCTTTTGTACTGTTATCCGGAGGAGATTTATCCTGAGCTTCTGGACACGATCGCATCACAGGATAAGATCTGCAAATATCTTGACATTCCGATTCAGCATATAAGTGATGATGTTCTTAAGAGAATGCACCGAAGGACAAACGGCGACGACATCAGGCGCATAGTAAAAGAGATAAGAAAAAGAATACCTGATGTTGTATTAAGAACGACTCTTATAAGCGGATTTCCGGGAGAAACTGATGCAATGCACAGAGAGCTGCTGGATTTTGTTAAAGAATACAGGTTCGAGCGACTCGGAGTTTTTGAGTATTCCCGTGAAGAGGGAACTCCGGCCGCAAGAATGAAGGATCAGGTTGATCCGGATACAAAGACCAGAAGACGCGATGAGATAATGAGCGCCCAGCAGGAGATCTCTGCCGATCACGGAAGAGATAAGATAGGCCGGATCATGGATGTGATCGTTGAGGGGACTATTCCCGAGGACGGAGTTATCGTCGGAAGGACATACGCGGATACTCCCGATGTGGACGGATATGTTTTTGTTGAGTCACCGGTTGAAATTATGACAGGTGAAATTATAAAGGTGTTGATAACCGGATCGACCGAATATGATCTGATGGGTGAGGTGTACTATGAATCTGCCGAATAAATTGACATTGATCAGAATTGTGGCAATTATTCCATTTACGATATTTATGCTTGTCAACGGCTGCGAGGGATTTTTTAAATGGGCGTCTCTTGTGGTATTTGTCGCAGCTTCGCTTACGGACACCCTTGACGGATATATTGCAAGGAGGGACAAGCTGGTAACTGATTTCGGAAAGTTTATGGACCCCCTGGCGGATAAAATGATCGTCTGCGCGGCAATGATCTGCCTGGTTAGCATCGGAAGACTTCCGGCATGGATCTGTATCATTATTATTGCAAGAGACTTTATCATAAGCGGATTCAGACTTGTAGCTGCGGAGAGCGGCAAGGTGATCGCTGCCAATATCTGGGGCAAGGTAAAGACTACGGTTCAGATGATAATGATCATTCTTCTGATAATTGATTTTAAGGTAATGTTTTTACATGTCATTACCGTCATCTGTGTATATCTTGCGTTGGTACTTACTGTTGTATCTCTTGTTATATACCTGTATCAGAACAGATCTGTGTTAAATTTTGAAAATTTATAATTATTTTCAATTATTCATAAGGAAAAAGGTGAAAAAATGGAAAAGATTAAAATGATTACTCCGCTTGTTGAGATGGACGGAGACGAGATGACCAGAATCTTGTGGAAGATGATCAAGGACGAACTTATCCTTCCGTACATTGATCTGAAGAGCGAGTATTACGATCTCGGACTGGAATACCGCGAGAAGACGAACGATCAGGTTACTGTTGATTCGGCAAATGCCAATCTTAAGTACGGCGTAGCGGTCAAGTGTGCGACGATCACACCGAATGCGGACAGGGTAAAGGAATATAATCTTACCAAAATGTACAAAAGTCCGAACGGAACCATCAGAGCTATGCTGGACGGAACTGTTTTCCGTGCCCCGATTCTGGTGAACAATATCAAGCCATGTGTCAGAAACTGGAAGAAGCCTATCACCATTGCACGTCATGCATACGGTGATGTGTATAAGAATGCAGAGATCAGAGTCCCGGGCAAAGGAACGGCAAAGATCGTCTTCGAGGGAGAAAACGGAGAGAAGATCGAAGAGAAGATCTATGATTTTGAGGGTGCAGGAGTTATTCAGGGAATCCATAACAAGGATGAGTCTATTGACAATTATGCGAGATGCTGTTTCGAATATGCCCTTTCAAACAAGCAGGATCTCTGGTTTGCCACCAAGGATACCATCTCAAAGGTTTACGACAGAGATTTTAAAGAGATCTTTGAAGAAATGTATGAAAAAGAGTATAAGGAAAAGTTCGAGAAAGCCGGAATCACATATTTCTATACTCTTATTGATGACGCCGTTGCAAGAATAATGAAATCTGAGGGCGGTATGATCTGGGCCTGCAAGAATTACGACGGAGACGTATTTTCTGATATGCTTTCTTCGGCGTTCGGTTCTCTTGCAATGATGACCTCGGTGCTTGTCTCTCCGAGTGGCTGCTTTGAATACGAGGCTGCCCACGGGACTGTTCAGAGGCACTATTACAAGCACCTCAAAGGAGAGGAGACATCCACAAATTCCGTTGCAACGATATTTGCATGGACAGGCGCACTCAGAAAGAGAGGCGAGCTTGACGGTATCGACGAATTAATGACATATGCCGACAAGATGGAAAAAGCTGTTATAGACACCATCGAAGCAGGAAAGATGACCGGGGATCTTGCAAGGATAACCGACATGGAGAACCCGGTAGTTCTCAATTCTCTTGACTTTATCAAGGCTATAAGAGAAACTTTCGATAATATGTAAAAACAGAATAATTCAAGACATATTTCTGCCGCATCTGAGGGAATAAATCCCCGGGTGCGGCAGTTTTGATATATAGGAAAGTTTTATGATTTTCATATAAGACAAAAAGCCCTCCGGAGGATTAATTTCAATAGAACTAAGATTAATATGTATATATTTGAATACTGCAAACCTCGAAAAGCGGTGATAAAATATCCACATCGATAGATAATAATTTAACGGGAGGGTTGGTGCAATGAATAAGAAAACTTCAAAATGGATCATTCTTTTAATGCTGGTTCTGGGAACCGCAATATTGAATTATTCAAATATGATATTTGCTTCCCACGGTGCGGATGTAATGTCGCTTTACGGATGTACGGCTACACAGCTTGCGGCGATTACATCAGTTACATATCTGCCGGGTGCTTTTTTGAGTATTTTTATCGGTAGAATGATGGATAAAAGAGGTGCAAAAGGAATAATGGTAGTTTGCATGATCGCTGCAACCGTTTTATTCTTCCTCAGAACTATCCTTACCAGCTATTGGCCGCTGTTCCTCTGCACGCTTCTTGCGGGAATTTTCCTTGTATGTACCGCAGTGGCTCCGGCAAAACTTATCGCAGGATGGTTTTCTCCAAAGGAAATACCTATTGCAATGGGTATTTATGGGTCTGCGCCGGGTGTCGGAATTGCGCTTGCGTTCCTCACCAGTGTGTTCACATCGAATATTAAAGTTCAGCTGTGGATCGTAACTGTTGCATCACTTGTTCTGGCGGTGATGTGGATAGCATTCGGCCAGGAGATAGCGGCCGGAAAAGAGGCTCCGGTAAATGAAAACGGACCTAAGCCGTCAATGAAGAGATTGCTAAAAAACAAAAATCTTCTTATTGTCACATGGTGTTCTTTTGTCGGATGCGGAAACTGTCTGGTTGTAAATACCTACCTTGTGACTGCGCTTGTTGAGAAGGGAATGGCAATAGGAAACGCAGCAATGCTTGCGACGATCCTGAACTTCTTCATTATTGCCGGAGGAATCCTTTCGGGATGGGTTGTTTCGAAGATGAAAAATATCAATATCCCGTACACGGTTTCCTGCATTCTCGGAGGCGTGTGCCCGCTTCTTGTATGGCTGCTTCCGGTAGGCGTATTTACATATATTTTTGCATTCCTTGCAGGATTCGGCTTCGCGGGAGCCGTAGCAATTAATATGGGAAGAGTGCCGCTGCTTCCTCTGACAAAAGAGATCTCGATGGAAGAAATAGGTACCGCAAACGGAATCTGCAATGTTGGAATATCTCTTGGCGGGTTCCTTATGCCGATAATTGTAGCGGCTATTGCCGAAGCAATCAGCAAGACAGACGGAATAAGCTTCAATGCCGTATTCATCATCTGCTGCGTGGTATTTATTGCAACAATGCTTTTGGCATTCATGATTCCTGAGCTGGGCGAAAACGGAAAACTGGCTAAAGCCGCACGAAAATAGGATTCTTACCACTTGAAATTGAATAGCATTTCGGAACAAGGAAGAGCTTCGGCATTACTGCTGAAGCTCTTCCCATTTGTTCATAAGTTCCTGAAGTTTGTCTTCAATCTCATTTTTTCTTGATGTGAGTTCCCGTAGCTTAACATGGTCGCATGCTATCGAGATATCTGACAGCATTTCGTCAATAGATGCATTTTCATCTTCCAGCTCCTCAATGGATTTCTCTACCTTTTTGATATCATTTTCAAGCTTTCTTCTTGCGGCTTCCATCTTTTTATTCTCAAGCCACCTGTCCTTTGAAGACAGTTCCGCCTGAGTATTTGAGGGATCGCCTTCGGCAACGGCTTTCCCCGAGGATGCTTCGCCGGCATTATCCGGAATTCCTGAAGACGGTCTCAGAATATCTCTCTTTTCGAGATAATAATCATAGTTGCCGCTGTAATCTACGAATGTGTTATTGTACAGCTCAAGGATCCTTGTTGCCGTTTTGTTTACGAAGTAACGGTCGTGGGATACGCACAATACGGTTCCGCTGTAGTTGTTTATCGCATTTTCGAGGATCTCCTTTGAGACAATATCCAGATGGTTGGTAGGCTCATCCAGAATAAGGAAATTAGCCTCGGAAAGCATGAGATTGGCAAGCGATACCCTGGCACGCTCGCCGCCGCTCAGATCCCTTATATATTTAAATACATCCTCACCGGTAAAAAGGAATGACGCCAGTATATTCCTTATCTTTGTGTTGTCCATATCCGGCCAGTTGTCGGAGATCTCGTCAAATATGGTCTTATCCATATGGAGGTTCTGATATTCCTGATCGTAGTAGCCTATGACAACGTTTGCACCGGTTATTATCTCACCCTTATCCGGAACTGTGATTCCGTTTATGATCTTCAAAAGAGTTGATTTTCCGGTGCCGTTGCTTCCGATTATACATACATGTTCGCCCCTGAATATGTTTATACTGACATCGTCGAAGAGAGTCACGCCCGAATATGCCTTTGAGAGATCACAGACGGTCAGAACATCATTTCCGCTTGTCTTTCTTGGGGTGAGGCTGAGGCGGATCTCGTCGTTTGCATCCACCGGCTTTTCAATCACTTCGATCCTTTCTAATTTTTTTTCTCTGCTTTCAGCTCTCTTTATGGATTTCTCCCTGTTGAATTGTTTCAGCTTTTCGATGACTTTTTCTTCATGTGCGATTTTTCTCTGTGCTTTGAAGTATGCGGACTGAAGGGCAGACCTCAGCTGTGCTTTTTTATAACTGTAATCATCATAGTTGCCTTTGAAGATATTTACCGAGGAATTGTCTATCTCGATGATTTTCGTGACAATTCTGTTTAAAAAGTATCTGTCGTGGGAGACGATAAGTACGGCTCCGGTATAATTCCTCAGATAGTTCTCGAGCCAGGAAACCGATTCAATGTCAAGATGGTTCGTAGGCTCATCAAGGATGATCATGTCCGGATCGGAAAGGAGGATCCTGCCGAGAGCAAGTCTTGTTTTTTCGCCTCCTGAAAGAAGAGAAGCCTTCCTTGGAAAGTCCTCCTCGGTAAATCCCAGTCCCTTTAATATTCCGACTACCGTGCTTCTGTATGCAAAGCCGTTGAGCCGCTCAAACTCCTCGGATATTCGGGAATACTCATTCATAGCTTTTGAAAGCTCGTCACCGGTCAGTGCAGCCATAGATTTTTCGGATGATCTGATCGCCTCCTCAAGGCTGAGGAGATATGAGTTGACGTTGAAAACGGACTGGTAGACGGTTCCTTCGGATTCGAAATCCTGATGCTGTGCAAGGTATCCGATGGTCCTTCCGGATGCCTTGACGATCATTCCGCTGTCCGGTTCTTCCTCGCCCATGATTATTCTGAGAAGCGTAGTCTTTCCGGCACCGTTTATACCGATGACTGCGGCTTTTTCCTTCTCTTCAATATGAAAGCAGGCATCTTTGAGAATGTCTGTACCTTTGTATGATTTATAAATATGCTGAATATCTAATAGCATGTAGTTAACCTTTTCTTTTGATTTTTCGCGCATTGGCAAGAGGTATTGTATCAGATTTATGGAAATATTGCAGTATTTCTTTGTTAAATTCCACTTATATAAGTACAATTCAATACTTGTTTGACTTTATAATAGGTATAAATTATAATTCTCTTCGAAGCAGTGGAGGAATATTTTATGGCTGAAAAAAGAATTATTTCAAAGGCTGTTATAGCCAGACTTCCCAGATATTACAGGTATTTAGGGGAACTCAGCAAGAATGGTGTTGAAAGAATTTCGTCCGGAGAACTCAGCGAGATAATGGGCGTTACAGCTTCCCAGATAAGACAGGATCTCAACAATTTCGGCGGATTCGGTCAGCAGGGATACGGATATAATGTCGCATATCTTCGTGCTCAGATCGGAAAGCTTCTTTCCCTGGACAAAGATCACAACATGGTAATTCTTGGCGTCGGAAATTTCGGACATGCACTTGTAAACTTCTTCAGTGAGCACAATGATTCTTTTGAAGTTATCGGACTGTTTGATGTTAACAGGAAGATCGTGGGAGTTGATGTTCAGGGAATCCCTATCAGGCATTCGACTGAGCTTAAAGAATTTACTTCCAGGAATAAGGTTGAGATCGGAATCATTACAACGCCAAAGAGACATGCTCAGGCAGCCGCCGACGATCTTGTTGATTGCGGGATTAAGGCTATTTGGAATTTTGCAAACATCGACCTGGATGTTCCGCCTGATGTAATGGTTGAGAACGTTCATCTTACGGACAGCCTGCTTAAACTTTCGTACAATCTTGGCAACAATAAGAAGAAAGGCTGATTATGAGAAATGTACTTCTGTCGGAGCAGATGAGGCAGTCTGACAGATATACCATAGAAAACATCGGAATACCCTCGCTGGTTCTTATGGAGAAAGCGGCGATGGGTATTTGTGATGCAATAAAACAATTAAAAGAGACAAAATTTTCAACGACGGGTAAAAAGATAAGGGTTTGCTGCGTCTGCGGATCGGGAAATAACGGCGGTGACGGTGCTGCCTGCGCAAGGATTCTTTCGGGTCAGGATTTTGATTCCTGGATAGTGTTTGCAGGAAAAAAAGGCCGGATGAGCGATGAGATGAAAAAGCAGTGCAAGATAGCTTCCGCGCTGGGAATCCCTTTCAGGAATTCCGATAGTATTTCCGAAGCGGATATTATCATTGACGCTGTGTTCGGGACCGGATTGTCGAGAACCGTTGAGGGATGCTACCCTGAGATTTTTGAGCTTATAAATAAATCCGGTGCATTTGTGGTGAGCGCCGATATTCCCTCCGGAATTAATTCAGATACCGGCCGGATAATGGGATGTGCGGTGAGAGCCGATCTTACCGTAGCTATCCAGTTTTTGAAGGCCGGACATGTTCTGTTTCCGGGGGCGGATCTTTCCGGAAAGGTGATCGTGAAGGATATAGGCATACGGTTGTCCCCTGATTCGGGATTTCCTATCCGGATCTGTGATCTTAGTGATGCCGTATCTTTGATACCCGAAAGAGACGAGTCGGGCAACAAAGGATCCTTCGGAAAGGTTCTAGTGGCTGCGGGATCCGGGGAAATCTGCGGAGCTGCCGTTTTAGCCTCTATGGCGGCGCTGCGCTCGGGCGCGGGAATGGTAAAGGTTATTACACATGAAAACAACCGCGACTCTGTTATTTCAGCGCTTCCTGAGGCGATGACAGATGTCTATAAGGATGCTGCTGAGGCGCGAAGAATTCTTAAGAGAGCCTATGAATGGGCTGATGTGATCCTTTGCGGACCCGGAATCGGCACCGGGCAGCCGGGATTGGAAATCACGGAAAGTGTGCTTATTGATACTGAAAAACCTCTTGTTCTGGACGCTGACGGTCTTAATTGTGCCTGCCGGTATCAGGACCTTCTCAAAAAGAGGAAGAACATAGTGCTCACTCCGCATCTGGGAGAAATGTCGCGCCTTTTTTCCACAGAAATCGGAGAAATAAAGTCAGATCCGATAGGATTTGCAAAAAAGGCATCCTTTGAGAAAGAGTCTGTTCTGGTGATGAAAGATGCAAGAACCATCATAACCTCTCCGGGGGGAGATGTTTTTGTCAATATATACGGATCCAGCGGAATGGCTACTGCCGGAAGCGGCGATGTGCTTTCGGGGGTTATTTCCGCATTTATAGCAAGAGGTGTATCCATAGAAAATGCAGCTGTTACGGGATGCCTTATTCATTCCCTGGGCGGTGACAGAGCTGCTGCTGAATTAGGAAAATCTTTTATGATTGCCGGAGATATTATTACGGGAATCGGAAAGGTCATGCTTGAAAATGAAATATGATCCGCAGTTTTGGAATTAAGAAGGTGATTTTTTAAAATGAAAGAGTATATGAAGGTAAGAGCCGAGATCGATCTTGATGCGATCCGGCACAACCTTGATGTTATGCAGGAGATAGTCGGTAATGATGTGAAGATGATTCCTGTTGTCAAAGCAGATTCCTACGGACACGGCTCGGTGATGATCTCAAGAGAGCTTGAACCGGTAAAGCAGGTCTGGGGCTTTGCGGTTGCCCAGGCCGAAGAAGGTGTGATTTTAAGAAAAGGGGGAATCACAAAGCCGATTTTGCTTCTGGGGGGTGCTTTTCCGGATGTTTATGATCTTATGATCAAAAATGATATCAGGGCATGCATATCGTCCTTCGATCAGGCGGCCGGGCTTTCCGAACGGGCCTTTGAGCTGGGAAAATGCATAAATGTTCACATTGCCGTGGATACCGGAATGAGCCGTATTGGTTTTCAGGTTACAGACCGGGCGGCTGATGAGGTGGTCCGCATTTCGAAATTGCCCGGTATAAAGATAGAAGGCGCTTTTACGCATTTTGCCAGGGCCGATGAAGCGGAATTGAAATACGCAAGAAAGCAGGCTGAGGGATACGATCGGTTTATTTCCATGCTTTCGGAGCGCGGAATCGATATAGAAATTAAACATGTGAGCAACAGTGCGGCGATTTTCAACCACACGAATCTTACCCGCGATGCCGTTAGACCGGGAATAACGCTCTACGGACTTTCACCCTCCGGGGAAATGTCGCTGAAGATGCAGGAGGACGGAATCGATTTTCATCCGGTGATGTCTCTTAAAAGCAGGATAATATTTTTGAAGGAGATAGAGGAAGGCAGGGCAGTCAGCTACGGAGGCATTTTTGTAGCGAAAAAAAGGACAAAGATCGCCACTGTTCCCGTCGGCTATGCAGACGGATACCCCAGACAGCTTTCTAACAAAGGTTATGTGCTTATAGGCGGGAAGCGCGCTCCTATATGCGGAAGAGTGTGCATGGATCAGTTTATGATCGATGTGACGGATATTGAGGATGTAAACGTAGGGGACGAGGTCGTACTTCTGGGCAGATCCGGGTCTGAAAAGATCACTGCGGAGGAACTGGGAGATCTTTCCGGAAGGTTCAACTATGAGCTCGTGTGCTGCATCTCAAAGAGAGTTCCGAGGAATTATATGAGAGGCGGCGCCGTTATTTCACAAGTTGATTATTTTGATCTGAAATGATATTATTAAAACAATTATGTAATAACAAGGAGAGAAAAAATGTCAGGACATTCAAAGTTTGCAAATATCAAGCATAAAAAAGAAAAAAATGATGCAAAAAAAGGAAAAATCTTTACCATTATCGGACGTGAGATTGCCGTTGCGGTAAAAGAAGGAGGTCCTGATCCCGCCAATAATTTCAAGCTTGCGCAGGTAATTTCAAAGGCAAAGGCTAACAATATGCCGAATGACACTATTGACAGAGGCATTAAGAAGGCTGCGGGCGACAGCAACGGTGCCAATTTTGAGTATATCACCTATGAAGGATACGGCCCCGGCGGTATTGCGATCATTGTAAAGACGCTTACGGATAACAAAAACCGTACAGCTGCCGATGTCAGAGCGGCATTTTCAAAGGGAAACGGAAATATGGGAACATCGGGATGTGTTTCCTTTATGTTTGACGAGAAGGGTCAGATAATAATCGACAAGGAAGAATGCGATATGGATCCGGATGATCTCATGATGGAGGCTCTTGATGCCGGTGCCGAGGATTTTTCGGACGAAGAGGACAGCTATGAGATAATTACGTCACCGGAAGCTTTTGAGGATGTGAAAAAGGCCCTGGAGGACAAAGGAATTGCTTTTGCATGTGCGGAAGTGACAATGATTCCGCAGAATTACGTAAAGATCAAGGAGGAGGACAGCGCTTCTCTTCAGAAGATACTCGATCTGCTTGATGACAGCGATGATGTTCAGGATGTATACCACAACGGAGAAGAATAACTGATTGTTATGAGTATTATTGTATTCATCATAGTTGGAATATTACAGGGATTGTTTGGCCTGCTGCCACTTAGCACAGCAGGTCTTACTTCTTTTTTCATAAAACTTTTCAACATTGAAGGTGTAAGCGTAATCCCTGCGGCTGCGGTCCTTCATTTCGGTACCGGTATAGCGATCCTCGTGGTATTCAGGAAGACGTTTTTCAGGATACTGAAGGGAACTCTGCAGATCGCGGCATCGGGATTCAGAAATCTGTGGATTTATTTTAAAAATAATGCTCTGGGGGGCTCTGAAAGTTATGACAGGGTACTCGGGTCAAAAAACCGCAGGCTTGCTGCAATGTTTCTTGCTGCATCACTTCCTGCGGGAGTAGTTGGATTTTTATTTAGGAAAGCCGCCGTATTTTTATCATCCGGCCTTCTGTTTACGGGAATGAGTTTTATTATTACCGGAATACTGTTTGTGGTGACAGGATTCCTTAATAATATTTTGCCGGAAAAAAATATTCCCGTATATAAGATGGGAATTACCGGAATAATCAGCGGGGCATCCGTTATCCCCGGCATATCTATTCACGGAACTATCCTTTCCATAGGGACATTGATGAGGATGGATAAGAAAAGCGCACAGAGAATGTCTGTTATGATCTATGTTCCCATGGCTTTCGGAGCATTTGTCTATGAACTGGTGTCCGGTGGGATTTCGTATGAAGGACAGTATCTCGCGGCTGAGATCATAGGGCTTATATTAAGCGCTGTTCTCACATTCTTTTTTATGAAAAAAATGATCAGATTTGTTTTCGGCAGGGATCTGAATTTTTTTGCCCTGCTTAACGGAATTATCGGAATTCTGATCATTGTATTCAATTTTGTTTTATGACGGCAGTGAGCATCGAGGGGTAAGGATTTGGCAGGAACAAAGAAAAACAGCACCGGAAACTCAAAAAATAAAAGAAGCGGAGCTTCGGGAAGATCACGAAGCCGGGGGAAGAGTAAATCCCCGGCGAAGACATCCGGAGGTATCCGCAGCGATATTTTGGTACTTACCGTACTTGTTATATCGATTCTGTTATTCATTTCCAATTTTAACTTTTCAGGAAGTGTGGGACGCATAGTCGGAGGCTTTACCAAGGGACTTTTTGGTATTATGTCCTATGTATTCCCGTTCGTCCTGTTTTTCGGGTTTTCATTTTATACTGTTAACAAAGGTAATTATCTGATCAGAAGAAAATGTATCGGTCTGTTTCTTACCTTTGTGTTTGTGTGCGCTCTTTTTCAGCTTCTGATCGCAGGAGTGGATAAAAACGATACGATAGCCTCTTTCTATACGGCTGCTGCCGACGGATATATTTCTGGAGGGCTTTTGGGAGGAATCGTGGTTTTTCTTTTTTCAAAGCCGTTCAGCACTGCGGGTGCCTATATTTTTACTTTTGCCGGGCTTATCTTATCGATTATCATCCTGACACAGAAACCGATCCTCAAGAATTTTCATTCATTCAGCTCAAAGAAGCTTTCCGATGCAAACATCAGGAGAAAGGAAAGAGCAGAGGAACTGAGACTCATCAGGGAAGAGAACCGAAAGATAGATGAGGAGCGCCGAAGCATGATGCTGCTCGACGAGGATGATCTTGAGGAAAATATGACCTTGTCCTCCGGAAAATCTCCTTCTGTCAGGAAAAATTCCGGCAGCACTCCGGCAAGAAAGAAGCCTGCACGCGCCAATTACAGAGAGATCACCTCTATAGATCTCAAGGAAATACTCAATCCGGATGAGATAAAGGGTATAAATAAGACTGCCGATACAAAGAATGTTCCGGATATTGATCTCAGAGAAATGTCTGTTCTTGAGAGGGCGGAACAAAATGCAGCTATGGAAGCCGCGGCGAAGGAAATGTCGGTTATTTCTCAGCCGGAAGAACATGAGGAGACGGTTCCCACCATACAGCTGAATGATTATACCGAAAATGAGCCGGCCGGTTTTGAAGAGCGTATTGGAATGACCGGTATTCATGGCGTCACTGAACTAAGATTTGACGACAATCTTGATATTGTCGAAAACGATCCGGAAATATCACCGGAACGGAATGCCGTAAAGAAGGTCAGACGGACAGTGAAGGATGCGTCTTCCGGAAAAGAGACGGAAAACAAGGCCGCCGATGTTGAAAATGAGATAAATGAGGCAGCTCCCGAGCCGAAAGAATATGTACTTCCTTCGACGAAGATGCTGACGAAGATGAAGCTTTCATCCGGGGATTCCCAGGAGTACCTTCTGGAGATGGCTGAGAAGCTGAGAAAGACTCTTCAGGATTTCGGAGTAAACGTAAAGATAACAAATGTGAGCCGCGGTCCGGCGGTTACCCGTTATGAGCTGGAACCCGAGCACGGAGTGAAAGTCAGCAAAATAGTCGGACTTACGGATGATATCAAGTTGAATCTTGCGGCAGCGGATATAAGAATGGAAGCTCCGATTCCCGGAAAGGCGGCGATCGGAATAGAGGTTCCGAATAAGGAGAATACGGCTGTTCCTTTGAGGGACATAGTCGAGTCCCCCGAATTTAAGAACGCCAAGTCCAAGATGTCATTTGCGGTTGGACGCGATATCGCGGGCAAACCCGTAGTGGCAGATATAAGAAAAATGCCGCATCTTCTCATTGCGGGTGCGACCGGATCGGGAAAATCGGTCTGCATAAACTCACTTATTATGAGTATCCTGTTCCATGCAAAGCCTGATGAGATCAGAATGATCATGATCGATCCCAAGGTCATAGAGCTTTCGATATATAACGGAATTCCCCACCTTCTGCTGCCGGTCGTAACCGATCCGAAGAAGGCGGCCGGAGCACTCAACTGGGCTGTCAGGGAAATGACCGACAGATATCAGAAGTTTGCAAAATATGTCGGAATAAGAGATCTGACAGGATACAACGCTCATATTAAAAAACTTCAGAAGGATCTGACCCTCAGTGAAGAGGAACGAGCGGAGCTTAAGGTTCTTCCGAATATTCTTATCATCGTCGACGAGCTTGCGGATCTGATGATGGTGGCTCCCGGTGATGTTGAGCAGTCTATATGTCGCCTGACTCAGCTTGCCCGTGCCTGCGGAATTCATCTGGTCGTTGCGACTCAGAGACCTTCCGTAAATGTAATCACCGGTCTTATTAAGGCAAATATGCCTTCAAGAATAGCGTTTGCCGTGAGCTCCGGAGTCGATTCAAGAACTATCCTCGATATGAACGGAGCCGAGCGGCTTCTCGGAAAGGGCGATATGCTTTTCTACCCCCAGGGATATCCAAAGCCTGTGAGGATTCAGGGCACGTTTGTGTCGGATGAGGATGTGGCAAAGGTGGTTGATTTTATTAAATCCCAGAATGATGAGGAGGGATATGACGAGAAAGTGGCTGATGCCATCACCTCCGCCTCTTCCGAATCCGGAGAGCCATCAAATACTTCCTCCGATGACAGAGATGAATACTTCTGGGATGCCGCGAAAATAATTATCGATAAGGACAAGGCTTCCATAGGTATGCTCCAGAGAGTTCTGAAAATAGGATTTAACAGGGCTGCAAGGATCATGGACCAGCTCTGCGAGGAAGGAATCGTGGGACCCGAAGAGGGAACTAAGGCCAGACAGATCCTTATAAGTCCGGAGGAATTTGAGTCCCGATATGAGGAGGAAGCCTGACAGAAAACATGTGCAGAGAAGATAACATCGAATATCTGGAACTGTCTGTTGAGGATGAAAAAAACATTTTCGGAATGCTCGACAGCAATATAAGCTCCATAGAAAAGAAGCTGGATGTACGGATCGTTGCCAGAGGAGGCAGCATAAAGATCATAGGAGACAATGCCGGGGAGGCAAAAAGAGCTCTCAGCCATTTAAACGTACTGTCGCAGAGGGGAAATATGATAAATATCCAAAATACGGAATACACCCTTGATATGGTACACGAATCCAACGAAAGCGCTATGCTGGAGATGGACGGCGATATCATTATCAACACAATAAACGGACGGCCGATAAAGCCTAAAACTCTTGGCCAGAAAAGATACGCCGATCTGATAAGAAACAAAATGATCACTTTCGGAATAGGCCCCGCAGGTACCGGAAAGACATATCTTGCAATGGCAATGGCCATAAAGGCATTTAAAAATGAGGAGGTCAACCGCATTATCCTCACAAGACCTGCTATTGAGGCCGGAGAAAAGCTGGGGTTTTTGCCCGGTGACCTTCAAAGCAAGATAGATCCTTACCTGAGGCCGCTTTATGATGCGTTGTATGAGATAATGGGAGCCGAATCATACTTGAAAAATTCTGAAAAAGGACTTATCGAGGTTGCTCCGCTGGCATATATGAGAGGCAGAACTCTCGATAATGCGTTTATTATTCTTGACGAGGCTCAGAATACGACTCCGGCACAGATGAAAATGTTCCTGACCAGAATAGGTTTCGGATCGAAAGCCGTAATTACCGGGGACAGAACTCAGAAAGACCTGCCTTCCGGGGTTCAAAGCGGTCTTGATGTAGCGGAAAAGGTTCTGAAAAAGATATCTGAAATAGGATTTGCTGATCTTTCAAGCAAGGATGTTGTGAGGCATCCTCTTGTTCAGAAAATCGTGAAGGCTTATGATGATTACGAGGCGAGATCCGGAAATAAAAATCGAAAGACGAGAGGCTGATAATGAACATATATTTTGAGATAGATTACGACGAGGATGATTTTGACAGAATATTTAATTTTGATTATGAAGCTGTAGCCGAGGAAGTCTGTGAAGCCGTACTGGACACTGAGAACTGTCCTTTTGAGGCGACCGTCAATATTTTTATCGAAGACGGGGACTCGATAAGAGATATCAACAGGAAGTTCAGAAATATAGATAAGACTACAGATGTTTTGTCATTTCCGGCTGTTTCGTATCCGACATATTCGGATTTCGGATATGCGGAGGAAAATGAGGTCGATGCTTTTGATCCCGATTCCGGTGAACTGATACTGGGAGATATCATTCTGTCGGCCGAAAAGATCAAAGAGCAGGCGGCTGCATACGGACATTCTACCAGACGGGAATATGCTTTTCTTATCACTCACTCCATGCTCCATCTTTTGGGATATGACCATATGGAAAATGAAGAGCGTGAGAGCATGGAGAATAAACAAAAGGAGATACTCGGCAGAGTAAATATTCCGAGAGGCTGATGTTGGGAGGAAATATGAGAAAAATTATTAATAATTTCATTGGACTTACAATTGTGATCGCACTGGGAACGGTTGTGCTTGGAGGATGCGGAAAAAAGGAAGAGCCTGTGGAGATGCCCTCTGTTGAGGAGAGCGTAGAGGAGGCTCCCGAAGAGTCCTCCGAACCCGAACCTGTCGTTATCGTTGAGGAGTCCGAGGAGGAAATGGTCGAGGTCACACCGGAACCGGAACCCGTGGAGGAGATCCCGGAGGGGATGGCAAAAAGTATTCTTACCGGCGAGTATGTCCCTGCGGAGATCGGCACAAGAAGACCTGTCGCATTTATGATCGATAATGTGAGCGGAGCTTTCCCACACTACGGAACCAGTGCCGCATCGGTCTACTATGAAGCGCCTGTAGAGGCTGAGCTTACCAGAGAGTGTGCGATTTTCGAGAACTGGGATGATCAGCAAAGAATAGGATCACTTAGAAGCTGCAGGGATTATTTTATCTCATATGCGGCAGGCTTTGACAGTATATATGTTCATTACGGACAGGCTGCATATGCTCTTCCGTACCTTGAGTCGGATGATGTTGACAACATAAGCGGTCTTGCATCCTACACCGATATGGTGTTCTACAGGGCAAATGATATCAGCGCACCCCACAATGCATATGCAAGTGCCGATGGAATCAAGCGCGGAATTGAGCATCTCGGATACAGTACGGAACTTCCCGCAGATTTCAAAGGATCATTCAATTATGCCTGGGTTGGACAGGAGGTTGACCTTTCATTCGGCGCATCGGATATTTACTATGTCACCCCGGGATATGAGACGAGTCATTCATACTTCGTATATAATCCCGATGACTGCCGTTACTACAGATATCAGTACGGTGAACCTGAGGTTGACGGAGCAAACGGTGAGCAGCTCAGCGTTACGAATATTATCCTTGAATATCAGAACGGATGTCTCTACGACACTTCGGTCTATCAGCATTTTGACACGACCTCCGGCGGAAAGGGAAAGTATATCTCAAAGGGAAAATGTGTTGACATAACATGGACAAGGGAGAGCTTCTATTCCCCCGCAAAGTATTATCTTGCGGACGGGTCTGAGCTTGTTATGAATACGGGCAAGACCTGGGTGAGCGTGATTAAAAATAAATTCCTCGGAAATGCAAAGATGGGACCGTCTGCCGAAGAAGCTTACTGTATCGAGGATGAGGCTACGGTTGCACAGGCTGTCGAGGGGAATGCTGCCTGGGAGGCTGATTTCAAGGCAAATGAGGCGGAGTACAGAGCTGCCCTTGATCAGGTCCTTGCGGAGGAACTTGCTGCTCACGGCGGACAGACAAAGGTTGAAGAAGCATTATATCGATGAGAAGTAAAGTTTCAGTCAGAAAATATATATCGGAACAGAGAAAAAGCCTGGATGAAGACACTGCTGCGGCATTAAGCCGCAGGATCTTCGAAAGGCTTTTAGCTCGTGAATGGTATAAAACCGCCGGGTGCATTTTTACCTACTACGGGTGTAATGGAGAGGTTAAGACGGACCTCATAATAAAGGATGCGCTTTCACGCGGAAAAAAAGTAGCTCTTCCCCGTGTTGCGGGAAGGACTATGGATTTTTTTTATATTAATTCTCTTGATGATCTTATAAAGGGATATATGGGAATCCCGGAGCCGGCAGCTGACCGTCCCGCCTGTGATGCCGATCCGCTCATGATAATGCCCGGAGTTGCCTTTGATCTAAAGCTGAATCGCATCGGATACGGGGGCGGATTTTACGACAGGTATCTTGCAGACAGGAATTTCGGCAAAAAAGCAGCTCTTGCTTATGAATTTCAGATATTTGAAAGCATTGAGTCGTCTGAAACCGACATAAAACCGGATATTTTAATAACTGAAAAAAAGGTGTATGAAAGAAATGGAAATAATATCTAGTCTGAAGAATAAAATCAGAACAATTGCCGACGAGGCCGGAAGGGATCTTTATTATTACGTGGAGACCTTCGGATGCCAGATGAACGCCAGAGACAGTGAAAAATTGAGAGGGATGCTCTCAGAAATTGGATATCTGTCTGCTGACAGCGAGGAGGAGGCTGATTTTATCGTATATAATACATGTACCGTCAGGGAGAACGCAAATCAGAGAATTTACGGAAGGCTTGGATACCTTCATTCCCTGAAAAACAAAAAGCCCCATCTTTTTATCGCGCTTTGCGGATGTATGATGCAGGAGGATGGGGAGGCTGAAGTGATAAGAACCAGATATCCTTTTGTTGATCTGGTTTTCGGAACCTACGGTCTTAAGGATTTTTACTATCTTGTAGACAAAGCACTTAACTCCGACAGAATAATTGTAGATATCAAGGACAAAATGACGGATATTCCGGAAGGGCTTCCTACTAAGAGAAAGCATTTCTTTAAATCCGGGATAAATATTACCTACGGATGCAACAATTTCTGCAGCTACTGCATAGTTCCCTATGTAAGAGGACGCGAGATAAGCAGGACAAAAGAGGATATCCTTGAAGAAGTCGGAAGGCTTGCGGATGACGGTGTGGTTGAGATAATGCTTTTGGGGCAGAATGTCAACTCCTACGGGAAGAACCTTGAAAATCCCGTGACCTTTGCGCAGCTTCTGGAGGAGATCTGCAAAATAGATAAGATAAAGAGGATAAGATTCATGACTTCTCATCCGAAGGATTTTTCGGATGAACTGATAGATGTGATCGCATCAAACAGAAAGATCTGCAGACATATTCACCTCCCGGTGCAGTCCGGAAGCTCAAGGATACTGAAGATCATGAACAGAAGATATTCAAGGGAGGATTACCTTGAGCTTGTCGAGAGGATAAGGAAAAAAATTCCGGATATTTCCATTACCACGGATATTATCGTTGGTTTTCCGTCGGAGACTGAGGAGGATTTTAATGATACCGTCTCTTTAGTGGAAAAGGTCGGATATGACAGCGCATTTACTTTTATATACTCGAAAAGATCGGGTACACCGGCGGCGGAAATGCCGGATCAGATTTCCGGTGATGTTGTGAAGGAAAGATTCGACAGGCTTCTTTCTACGGTAAGACAGAAGGCTGAGAAGGCCAGCTCGAGATTTGAGGGACAGATCCTTCCGGTTCTGGTAGAGGAAAAGAACAGGATGGATGGCTATGTTTCAGGAAGGCTGGAGTATAATATTGTCGTTCACTTTCCGGGAGATGCCGATCTTATTGGCAAAATCGTCAATGTGAAGCTGACACAGGCCAAAGGATTCTATTATCTCGGAGAACAGGTACAGTAAGAACAGGAGTACTATAGTGGCTTTATCACCGATGATGCAGGAATTTCTAAGATGCAAGGAAGAGTATAAGGATTGCCTTCTTTTCTATCGCGTCGGAGATTTTTATGAAATGTTTTTTGATGATGCACTGGTCGCATCACGCGAATTGGAAATAACCCTTACCGGAAAGGACTGCGGACTTGAGGAGCGCGCTCCGATGTGCGGAGTGCCTTTTCATGCCTGTGAGGTCTATGTGGACCGGCTCGTGAAAAAAGGATACAAGGTTGCTATATGTGAGCAGGTCGAAGATCCGAAGACAGCCAAGGGGCTTGTAAAAAGAGAAGTAATAAGAGTCGTGACTCCGGGAACAAATCTCAGCTATGACTCTCTTGAGGAGGGCAAAAACAGATACATAATGTGTGTCATCTGTATCGACGGAAATTTCGGAATAGCGGTTTCGGATATATCCACCGGGGAGTTTTATGTGACGGAAGCTGATAAGCTGAGAAATCTTTCGGATGAAATACATAAATACTCTCCCGCGGAGATAATATGTAATGAAGGACTTGTCCTCACAGGGATCGATCTCGACGATCTGCATGACAGGCTCGGCATAAGCTCATCGATCCTTGATTATCATTATTATTCTGAGGAAAATGCCGTTGAGTCTTTAAAGGAGCAGTTTGGGGTAATGAATATTTCAGGTCTCGGGATAGATGTATTTCCTGTAGGTCTGCTTGCCGCCGGAGCGCTCATTAGATATTTAAGAGAAACTCAGAAAAATGATCTCTCCCAGATAACTTCGGTAAAAAGCTATGTTTCCGATGATTTTATGATACTTGACAGCTCAACTGTTAGAAATCTTGAGCTGATCGAGACCATGAGGGAAAAGAGAAAGCAGGGCTCACTTCTTTGGGTGCTCGATAAGACAAAGACGGCAATGGGAGCCAGAATGCTAAGAAATTTTATTGAGAGGCCCCTTATTGATGCGGAAAAGATCAACGAAAGACTCGACGCTGTTGCTGCCCTGAACAAAGAAATTATCGTATGTGAGGAGATCCGCGAGTATCTCAATCCGGTGTATGACCTTGAGAGGCTTGCGGGACGCGTGGCCTACAGGACGGCCAACCCGAGAGACCTTGTCTCACTTATGACATCTCTTGACATGCTTCCTCATATAAAGACACAGCTTAAAAATCTTGACGCCGGAATGTTCGGGGAGCTTTACGATAGATTTGATACGTTGGAAGATATCTCGGGACTAATAAGAAGCTCTATAGCCGAAGACCCGCCCCTTGCCATGAGAGAGGGGGGAATAATCAAAGAAGGCTACTCGGAGGACGTGGACGGCTTCAGAAAGGCCATGACTGAGGGAGCATCCTGGCTTGCTCAGCTTGAGAGCCGTGAGAGGCAGGAGACCGGGATATCAACCTTAAAAGTGAAATATAACAGAATATTCGGATACTGTATCGAGGTCACAAATTCATTTAAGGATAAGGTTCCCGACCGGTATATTCGCAGGCAGACGCTTACAAATGCCGAGAGATATTCTACTCCTGAGCTCAAGGAACTGGAGGACAGGATCCTCGGAGCGCAGGATAAGCTTTATTCTCTTGAATATGACCTGTTCTGCGGCATAAGGGATTCCGTGGGAAGCGAGATAAAAAGAATTCAGAAGACGGCAAGGGATATTGCGCTTATTGACACGATGTGCTCCCTTTCGGATGTATCGAGAAAAAATCACTTTGTCAGACCAAAATTAAACACGAAGGGAAAGATCGATATTAAGGACGGCCGCCATCCCGTTGTGGAAAAAATGATGAAAAACAACGGATTCATTCCCAATGATACCGTCCTCGACAATAAAAACAGGCAGATATCCATTATTACCGGACCTAATATGGCGGGAAAATCCACCTATATGAGACAGAGCGCCCTGATTGTTCTCATGGCTCAGATAGGAAGCTTTGTTCCCGCAAAGAGCGCTGATATCGGAATCGTGGACAGAATATTTACCCGTGTCGGCGCATCTGATGATCTGGCGAGCGGACAGAGTACATTCATGGTGGAAATGACCGAGGTGGCAAATATATTGAGAAATGCCACTTCAAAGAGCCTGATCATTCTGGATGAAATAGGAAGGGGAACATCCACATTTGACGGATTGTCCATTGCCTGGGCGGTGATCGAGTATATTTCGGAGCCCGAGATCATCGGGGCGAAAACGCTCTTTGCCACTCATTATCATGAGCTGACTGAGCTGGAGGGTAAGATTCCCGGAGTAAATAACTACTGTATCGCAGTAAGGGAAAACGGCGAAGACATCGTATTTTTGAGAAAAATTGTAAAGGGCGGAGCCGACAAGAGCTACGGTATTCAGGTTGCCAGACTTGCCGGTGTGCCCGATGCGGTGCTTGCAAGGGCAAGAGAGCTGGTTGAACAGCTTTCGGATGCAGATATCACTGAGGCGATAGATAAGATCGCGGGTCCGAAAAAGAAGAAAAAGGCAATACGCTACGATGAAGTTGATCTGGCTCAGATGACCTTTTTTGACACATCCACGGATGAAGATGTGATAAAAGAGCTGGAAAATGCCGACATCCAGAATATGACGCCTGTGGACGCGCTGAATGTACTTTACAGACTTCAGAATAAATTGAAGAATCGTTGGAAAAATGAGTAAGATAAGAGTTCTTGATAAAAACACCATCGACAGAATTGCGGCGGGAGAATCTATAGAGCGCCCCGCAAATATAGCAAAAGAGCTGATTGAAAATTCCATTGATTCCGGGGCTGATGCGATAACTGTGGAAATACGCAACGGAGGAATCAGCTATCTCCGCGTGACGGATAACGGCTGCGGGATAGATGAAAAGGATGTTCCGCTTGCCTTTGTCCGCCATGCTACAAGCAAGATAACCGATGCGGATGATCTTGACTCGATAGGTACTCTGGGCTTCAGAGGAGAGGCGCTTGCGAGTATTTCGGCGGTGGCCAGAGTCGAGCTGATCACAAAGACCGCAAATGAGATTGCCGGAACAAGATATTTTATCGAGGGAGGCGAGGAAAAGACGCTTGAGAGCATCGGCTCTCCCGACGGAACAACGGTGATAATAAGAGACCTTTTTTATAATATTCCCGCAAGGGCGAAGTTTTTAAAGACGCCGCTGACGGAGGGCTCCAGAATAAGCACTTTTGTGGAATTGCTTGCGCTTTCAAATCCTGACATCTCGTTTCAGTTTATAGTAAACGGAAACCTGAGACTGTCAACCGGAGGCAGCGGTTCATTAAAGGATACCGTATACAGTATTTTTGGAAGACTGATAGCATCAGAGCTTATTGAGGTTGATTACAGGGATGATTACGCCTCGGTTTCAGGATTCGTGGCAAAGCCGTCCGTCAGCAGGAAAAACAGAAACTTTGAGAATTATTTTGTCAACGGGCGCTATGTAAAGAGCAATATCTGCGCTAAGGCTATAGAGGACGGATTTGGAACAAGGCTTATGCAGCATGCATACCCGTTTTCATGCCTGATGATAGAGCTTGATCCCTCGAAAACTGATATAAATGTTCATCCTGCCAAGATGGAGATCAGATTTTCCGATGAAAAACAGGTGTATGACAGTATCTGTAATGCCGTGATGTCTTCTCTGAAAGAGAAAGAGATGATAGTGGAGGTGAAGATAGACCCTGTGAAGGAGAAACCGCAGCTATCAGAGCGGAAGCGTTTTGAGCCTTTTGAAAAAGAGCACAGAAGGCATGAGGCGATCTCACCGACAGGAAAACCGGAGCCTCAATATTCTTATCCGGTGAGCGCGGATAAGGAAGCTGCAAAAACTGAAGCCAACACTTCAATTGCAGCTGAAAAAAGGGCTGATTATGGGATGTTTACCGGAAATGTGACTCCGGTTCAGCAGACCCTCTCATTTTACGAAGAGGAAAAATCGGATTCTCCCGGGTTTTTGTCGGATGAAGGAAGGGCAAAAACACGGATAATAGGTCAGGTATTCGATACCTACTGGATCGCACAGTACGATTCAAAAATGATGATAATAGATCAGCATGCGGCCCATGAAAAGGTATTGTTTGAAAATCTTATGAAACAATACAGAGAGTCGGATGTAATGAGTCAGATACTTGACCCGCCTTATGTTGTGACGCTGAGCAACAAGGAGTCCGAGATTGTCGGTCTTTACGATGAAGCTCTGAAAGGTCTTGGATTTGAAATTGAATTTTTCGGGGACAAGCAGTATAAAATAAGCTCCGTGCCCTATAATTTATCCATCGCAGATCCGGTGATGCTGCTCATGGATATTCTGGAATCTATAGAAGTTGACAAAAATGTGAGGGATATTCCTCTGTATGTCAACAGAATAGCAACCGAGGCCTGCAAGGCTGCGGTGAAAGGCGGCGGGAGACTCTCGGCTGCGGAGGCAGGAGCTCTCATTGACGAGCTTATGACGCTTGAGGATCCGTATCACTGCCCACACGGAAGGCCGACTATAATTGCGTTTTCCAAAACGGAAATAGAGAAGAAATTTAAAAGGATACTATGATGCCGGAATCAGACAATAAAAATAAAATGATAGTCATTGAAGGCCCAACCGCTGTAGGTAAATCGGATATTGCGGTACTTGCGGCAAAAAAGCTCCATACCGAAGTGGTGTCCGCCGATTCTATTCAGGTGTACAAAGGGCTTGATATCGGAAGCGGAAAGATCACTCCCGGAGAGATGATGGGAATAAGACACCACATGATAGATATCAAAGAACCTGAGGATGAATATGATATTGCAGAGTTTATCAACGATGCCGGAAATTGTATAAGAGACATTAACGAAAGAGGAATGATCCCCATAGTTGCGGGAGGAACGGGATTTTATCTTCAGGCGCTGGTGAGGGACATTGATTTTTCCCAGGGCTCACCGGTGACTGATTACAGGGAGGAACTGGCACTCATTGCCCGGGAAAAAGGAAATGAGTATCTTCATGATATGCTTAGAAAAGTCGATCCGGAATCTGCCCGAACCATTCATCCAAATAATCTTAAAAGGGTAATAAGAGGTCTGGAATACTATAAAACTACCGGAAAGAAAATTTCCGATAAAAATGATGAGGATAAGCACAAAAAATCTCCCTACGATGTACTGACTTTTTTTATCGATATGGACAGAGCTGCCCTGTACGACAGGATAAACCTGCGGGTTGACAAAATGCTTGAGTCGGGTCTTGTGGAGGAAGTGGCTTCCCTTAAGGAAAGGGGTCTGGACAGAGCCGGTCTTACTTCCATGCAGGGACTTGGGTACAAGGAGATATTGATGTATCTCAACAGGGAGGTTTCTTTTGAGGAGGCGGTCCTGCTTCTTAAAAAGCGCACCAGAAGATTTGCAAAAAGACAGCTTACCTGGTTCAGTCATAATGATTATGACTATCATTTCATGAGAGAAAATTTTGAGGATAACAATGAAATCGCCGAAAAAATCTGCAGCCTTTGCAGAGAACATTTCGGAATTTAGCGGAGGAGTCATGTACGGAAAATTCGGAATTGATGATAATGTAATTGCATTTGCGTCAGAGGTTGAAAAGGGTCTCGGAGAAAGATTCGCCGAGATAGATAAAAATGCGGAATACAATGCCCTTAAGGTAATAAAGGCTATGCAGGACAGCTGCGTCAGCGAAGCGTGTCTTCACGGTACCACTGGATACGGATACAACGATATAGGAAGGGAAAAGCTTGAAGAAGTATATTCCCGCGTCTTTCACACAGAGGCGGCTCTTGTAAGACCGCTTATATCATGCGGAACTCATGCGTTGTCAACCGCTCTCTTCGCGGTATTAAGACCGGGGGATGAGATGATATCCATTACGGGAAAACCCTATGATACCCTTGAAGAGGTGATCGGGATCCGCCCCTCAAAAGGCTCGCTTGCCGAATTCGGAGTAACTTATAAGCAGGTCGAACTTACTCCGGAGGGAACATTTGATCATGAAGCGATAAGGAATGCGATCTCGGAAAAGACGAAGCTGGTTGAAATCCAAAGATCAAAGGGGTATCTCAACAGACCCTCTCTTTCAGTGAAGGAGATAGGCGAAGCGATAAAGACTGTGAAGTCAGTCAGAAGCGACATTATCTGTATGGTCGATAATTGTTACGGCGAGTTTGTTGATACAATTGAGCCTTCTGATGTGGGAGCAGATATGTGTGTCGGATCTCTCATCAAAAATCCGGGAGGCGGACTTGCACCGATAGGAGGATATATTGCCGGAACTGAGGAAATAGTGGATCTTTGCGGCATCAGACTTACCAGCCCGGGACTCGGACGGGAAGTGGGCGCTTCTCTTGAGGTCAACAGCCGTCTCTTCCAGGGTCTTTTTATGGCTCCTACAGTCACGGCATCTGCATTGAAGGGAGCAATATTTGCAGCGAATTGTTATGAGAGACTAGGATATGAGGTTATTCCTGACGGAACGGAAAAGAGGAACGATATAATTCAGGCTGTGACCATGAAGACTCCCGAGGCTTTGGTGGCATTCTGCAAAGGAATTCAGAAAGCGGCGCCTGTCGATTCTTATGTTGACCCCGAGCCCGATGAAATGCCAGGCTATGACAGCAAGGTGATAATGGCTGCCGGAGCGTTTGTCCAGGGCTCCTCTATTGAGCTTTCTGCCGACGGTCCGCTCCGCGAGCCCTACTCCGTTTATTTCCAGGGAGGACTGACATGGCCGTCTGCAAAGCTTGGTATTATCATGACTATTCAGCAGCTTAAAAATGAAGGGATAATTACTGTCTGATATGGATGTTATTATAGTAGGTGCCGGAGCTTCCGGAATGTCCGCAGCCATAGAATGTGCAAAAAGCGGCGCGAAAGTTACGTTGCTGGATTCAAATTCTAAAGCGGGGCGAAAGCTTCTCGTGACGGGAAACGGAAGATGCAATGCCGCAAATATGATTTTTGATGCCGATAAGTATAATAAAAGCGGAAGGGAGTTTGCGGAAAAGGTATTCGAAAAGGTCGGACTTGAAAAAATACTTTCCTTTTTAGAGGAGACCGGAATACCAACAAGGGATATTCGCGGGTATATTTATCCATATAATGAGGAGGCCTCTTATGTAGTGAGAGCCTTTGAAAAGAGGCTTTCCGGTCTGGGAGTCAGGCTGAAATTCAACAACAAGGTTGAACGTATCTCATATGATGAGACCTGCGGAAAATTTAAAGTGACGTCCAACGGATGGGATTATTCAGCCGACAGGGTAATATTGTCCTGCGGTTCGTCTGCCTCGAGGGTTGAGGGAGCGGACGGCAGCGGTTATTTCCTTGCAGAAAGTCTGGGACACAGTACGGTAAGTTTGAAGCCTGCGCTGGTTCCCCTTGTCTGTGAAGGCAAATTCTTTTCAAGATGGAGCGGCGTCAGGGTCAGGGGATCGGTGAGCGCTTATTCAAACGGCAGACTTATAGGAAGAGATGAAGGCCAGCTTCAGCTGACACAGTACGGTATTTCGGGAATTCCCGTTTTCAATATTTCAGGCGCGGCGGCAACGGCATTGTCCGAAGGAGAGGAAACTGAGTGCAGAATTGATTTTGCACCGGATTACTCCCGGGAACAGATTGAAGCTATGGTCTCCGTCACAGGTAAAGAGGCGGTGTATTCAATCCTCCCGAAAAAGCTTGCGGATGTGATAGTATCCGAGGGGTGCCCGGAAAAAACCGCCGACAGGATAAAGTGCTTCTGCTTAAGAATAAAAGATACACTTGGCAGGGAGCATGCTCAGGTAATGACCGGAGGAATACCGGTAAACGAGATAGATGTAAATACAATGGAATCCGGACTTGTTAAGGGTCTGTATTTTTCGGGAGAGATAATCGATGTTGACGGTGTATGCGGAGGATATAATCTGATGTTTGCATGGGCAACGGGAATAATTGCGGGGATGAGTGCCGGTAATGATAAAGATTGATCAGATAAAAGTACCTATTTCTTCAGAGGAACCGGATTTTTCCGGTATTATATCCGGAATACTGCAGGTTAAAAAAGAGGATATTGAGGAATTCAGCATAATAAGAAGATCTGTTGATGCAAGAAAAAAACCGGAATTATTTGCCGTTTACAGTGTATCTGTCAGTTTAAAAAACAAGATGAGAGAAAAACGGCTTTCGGGAAGAAAAAACGTCTCGCTCTTTGAACCGGTGATTTACCGTCTGCCCGATTTCAGAAAAGTAATAAGCCAAAGAAGACCGGTTATTGCGGGGAGCGGTCCCGCGGGACTTTTCTGCGCTTTGATTCTTGCCCATGCGGGATTACGCCCCATTGTTGTCGAGCGTGGAAATGATGTGGATACGAGGGTGAAGGATGTCAGCAGGTTCTGGCTTTCCGGAAAGCTTGATACCGAGTCAAATATCCAGTTCGGCGAAGGTGGAGCAGGGACATTTTCCGACGGCAAGCTAAATACAAATGTCAATGACAAAAACGGAAGACAGCGCTTTGTTCTGGAAGAGTTTGTAAGAGCCGGCGCTTCCGAAGAAATATTGTTTTCAAATACACCTCATATAGGAACCGATGTTCTTGTGGATGTGGTTAAAAATATCCGGAAAAAGATCACTGAGCTCGGCGGAGAGTTCATGTTTTCTTCAAAAATGACTGATATACTTATTCGAGGCGGAAAAGTTGAAGCCTGTGTCTGCGGAGGACAGAAGATTGAGACGGATAAGCTTGTTGTCGCTGTCGGACATAGTGCCAGAGATACATTTGAGATGCTGTTTGGCAAAAATGTTTTCATGATCCCGAAGGCATTTGCCGTGGGCGTGCGCGTCCAGCATTCCCAGTCGATTATCAATATTTCTCAGTACGGGGGTGACGGGGACAGATTTCCTTATCCCGCGGCGTATAAACTGACCCACAATACAAAAGAAGGAAGAGGAGTATATTCCTTCTGTATGTGCCCGGGAGGTTTTGTTGTAAATGCATCATCCGAGAACGGAATGCTTGCCGTAAACGGCATGAGCCGGAGCAGGCGGGATTCAGATACGGCCAACAGCGCGATCGTGGTGACGGTGACACCGGAGGATTATCTTTCCTATGTCGGAGATTCCGGCGGAAATGAAGTTTTTTCGGGAATTGAATTTCAAAGGCTGATGGAAAAACGATCCTTTGATGCCGGTAACGGTAAAATCCCCACGGATTTTTACGGAAATTTCAAAAACGGCAGAAATACTGTTTTGTCGGAGCCTTCGTTTTATAATTTTGAGGGAGCTTTTGAAATGACTGATATTTCCGGTGTATTCCCGGATGCTGTCAGAAATTCGATCATTGAGGGAATGGATGCTTTCGGAAAGAAGATCCGCGGTTTTAACGCTCCTGAGACGCTGTTAAGCGCTGTGGAATCAAGAACATCTTCCCCGATCAGAATACCCCGGGATGAGAAGATGGAGTCAAATATCAGGGGTTTATATCCCTGCGGTGAGGGCGCGGGCTATGCCGGCGGAATCATGTCGGCAGCCATGGATGGAATGAAGGTGGCCGAGAAAATAATTGAGAGCATTTACTCTTCTCATTTACAGTAAAATTCATTTGTGATAATATAGCGTTTATTCAGGGGATTATGAAGGAAAAGGACCTTTCGAACTAAAATGATTCGGAGGCGTCTATGAAAAATTTTAGAAAACTGGAAACCGGGGATATGGGCAAGCCTTACGAGAGGTGCCTTCTCAGGGGTCCGGAGTCTTTGTCTGATGCGGAACTTCTGGCAGTTATTTTAAGAACCGGGAGCAAGGGTGTGACTTCTGTTGAACTTGCTTCGGATATTCTGGAACTGTCAGGGAAAAATGAGGGTCTTTCGGGACTTTGCCGGTTAAATGTAAACGAGCTTATGGAGGTTCCCGGAATCGGGCCCGTAAAGGCAGTTCAGATCAGATGTCTTGCAGAAATGTCAAAAAGGATAGCTGTAAAAAACGCAAAAAAAACTCTTTCATTCAATGATCCCCGCACTATTGCCGAGTATTATTATGAGCAGCTCCGACACGAGGAGAGAGAATTGCTCATATGTATGATGCTGGATGTTCATAATAATCTTATATGCGATACTGTGGTATCAAAGGGTACATCTACCGCTTCGCTTGTATCTTCAAGGGAAGTTTTTACCGATGCCATAAGATATCGCGCGGTCTCTATTATACTGGTGCACAATCATCCGAGCGGCGCGCCGAACCCCAGCATGGAGGACGATATGGTCACTGTGAATATTTATGAGGCGGGTAAAGTCCTTGATATCGGACTTCTCGATCATCTGGTGATCGGTGACAGGGATTATTACAGTTACAGAGAAAACGGATTTTTTGATAATTAAGATATGAGCAGTGTATTTGGAGTTGATTTCGGTTCGGAATCAGTTAAGATATTTTCTTCGAAAAAAAACAGGATCTCCCTGGAAAAAAATATGATTGCCGTTTTAAAGCCGAATCAGGTTATAGCGGTGGGGGATCAGGCATTTGCCATGTTTGACAAGAATCCTCCCGGGATCGATGTCAGGTCGCCTGTGACGGACGGAATGATCGATGATCTCGACCGGGCGGGATTTGTCCTTGAAAAGCTTGTAAACAGAATAGACAGCGGAGTCGGATATGCCCCTGTGTTTTATTTTTCGGCTCCTCTAAATATGTCGAAGATCGAAAAGAAGGCATATGTCGATATCTGCGAGGATCTCAATGTGAGAAATATCAGGGTCTTTCTTGTTGACCAGCCGCTGTGCGATGCTATCGCTCTGGGTATTCCGATAAACAGGACCAGAGGTTCGATGGTTGTAAATATCGGAGATCAGACCACGGTTATCTCTGTGATTTCCGGAGGTCAGATCATTGTCAGCAAGACAATACTTCTCGGAGGCAGGTCTATCAATGAAAATATTTGTGATATTGTCAGAAGAAATACAAATATCAGAATAGGACTTCGTACCGCCGACCGCCTTAAAAGAGTCCTCTCGGATTGCTATTTCGGGAAGGATGCCAGAAGGACATACGGCATGGACACTCTTTCGGGCGTGCCAAGTGAGGTGATAATCACGTCTGAGATGGTTAATGAAGCTGTTATGAATATAGTAAATGTCATTGCTCATGAGATAAATGTATTCCTTGAAAGAATTCCGCCGCAGATTGCTCAGTATGTCAGGGGCGAGGGCTTTTATATCACAGGAGGCTGTTCCAGAATCCGCAACATTACGGAATATATTGAGAAGGAGACCGGAACAAAGGGAAACCTTTCGTATCATCATGAAATGAGCACAATAAACGGTATTCGTGAAATTATAATGTATAAGGATCTTCAGAAGCTGGCTTACACAGCTGATGCGTGAGTATGAAAAAATTCAGGATTAAAGATAAGCATTTGATAATAATAATGACAATAGTCTGTATCGGACTTATCGTAATGTCACTTTCTGTGCAGAGAGCAGTTCCTGCGGTGCAGAATGCGGCTTCGTATGTAATAGTTCCGTTTCAGAAAAGTATAAATGAGATAGGAAGCTGGGTTTCCAAAAAAGCCGACGCTTTCAAATCGGCGGAGGAACTTGCCGAGGAGAACAGGCAGTTAAAGGCAAAGATAGACGAGCTTACCATGGCAAATAACGAGTATGTTCAGGAACAGCAGGAGGTAGAGCGGCTCGAGGAGCTGTATAAGCTGGACTGTGAGTTCCCTGATTATGAAAAGGTGGCATGCCAGGTTATCGCAAAGGATCCGGGCAACTGGTACAACATCTTCACCATCAATAAAGGGACGGAGGACGGTGTCGATGTCGATATGAATGTTATCGGAGACGGAGGTCTTATCGGTATCGTTACGGAGGCCGGGAGACACTGGGCAAAGGTAAGATCCATTATTGATGATGAGAGCAATATCAGTGCCATGGTTGTCAGAACCGGGGATATTTGTACAGTATCCGGCTCTCTTACCGATATGGTGCAGGGCAAGATCAATTTCTTCGGTCTCAGGGATGAGGCCGAGAGTTTGGGCGCGGGAGACATGCTTGTCACTTCAAATATCAGTGAAAAGTTTGTTCCGGGTCTTACTATCGGATATATTACCGAGATAGAAAATGATTCAAACAACATTACAAAGATCGGAAAGCTGACTCCCGTAGCAGATTTCAGACAGATACGGGAAGTCCTTGTCATTACTGCATTAAAGGAAACCGGAAATGCTGATGATTCGGAAGATTCAGCGGAGGGATAATAATTGAAGAGGAGAATTCTGCTTTTTGTCTCAATACTTATCTGCTTTATATTGCAGACAACTGTGTTTGCACAGGGAAGTATTGTTTCATCCACACCTAATTTACTTTTGATAATGACGGTATCGATCGCATTCATTTACGGTAAGAAGACGGGTCTTCTTACCGGATTTGTATGCGGTCTGTTTTTTGATATTTACTACGGAGAGCTTATCGGATTGTATGCTCTGATATTTATGTATATCGGATTCGGAGCCGGCTATTTCAGCAAAGTATACAATGACGAGGATCTGAGGGTTCCGCTCATAATTACAGCAGCCGCCGATGTTATCTACAGTTTTGCGGTCTATGTGGTGGGATTTTTTGTAAGGGGAAGGCTGAATTTCGGCAGTTATCTGATTCATGTGATCCTGCCGGAGCTGGCGGCTACTCTGATTTTCTGTATTATCTTATACAGAATAGTATTTTTGATAAGCAGGGCGATTAAAAAGCAGGATATGAAGGGCAGAAGAAGAACATGGTTAAAAGGCTGATAAGATTTATTAAGAAACTTAAGCTCAGCCGTACGGCTATTCTGGCTGTTGTTTTCACTGTGCTTGCGGGTGTACTTATTTCCAGACTATATAATCTGCAGATAATAAAAGGCGCTGAATATCGCGACAATTTCACGATGAAGACAACCAAGACCAGGACGATAAAGAGTACAAGAGGAAATATATATGACAGAAACGGAGAGCTTCTTGCATACAATGAGCTTTCCTATGACCTGACTATAGAGGACAACGGTACATATGACAGCACCAGGGAAAAACAGCTTGCGTTAAACGGAGAGGCCTATCAGATCTACAGTATTCTGACAGAACACGGCGACAGAATCTCACAGGCATTTCATGTGTATCTGGATGAAAACGGCGAGTATGCTTATGATACCACGGGCACATCTCTTATGAGATTTAAAGCGGATATTTTCGGCCATGCAAATATTGATGACCTTGAGCCGGAGGAGGAGAACGCGAGCGCTGAGGAGATGATGGATTATCTTATCAGCGAGAAAAGATTTGCCGTTATCAGAAAGGAAAAACCGTATACCAACACAGAGCTGGTCCTCAATGATCTGCCGCTGGAATTTACAAAAGAGGAGCTTCTTAACATTGTTAAGGTGAGGTATGCCCTCTTTACGACAAGTTACCAGAAGTATATACCGGTTACAATTGCCACGGACATCTCGGACACTGCCATGGCCGAACTTACCGAGAGAAAGGCTGAGCTTCCGGGAATTGAGATAGTTGAGAACACAAAACGTGTGTACAATGATGCGGAATATTTTGCGTCGATTATAGGTTATACAGGCATTGCTTCTGCCGACGATCTTGCAGAATTCCAACAGATCTCGGACGAGTACAACAGCACTTCGATAGTGGGAAAGTCCGGTATTGAGAGGGTTATGGAGACTACTCTTCAGGGAAGCGACGGACAGGAGACAGTGTATGTCGACAATCTGGGAAAGGTTCTTGAAATCGATGAGGCGCGCACTATTAATTCTGTTGCGGGAAATGATGTTTATCTTACTATCGACAAGGAGCTTCAGATAAACGCATATAAAATACTTGAGCAGAGAATTGCCGGAATACTTCTTAACGTTATTGTCGATGCCAAGGAAACACAATCGGAGGATGAAGAGATCACCGATACCGAGTCGGTACGAATCGCAAGCTACGATGTTTACAATGCGCTTATCAACAACAATATTGTTGATACCGGACACTTTACCGCGCCTGATGCTTCATCCGATGAGAGATTTATTCAGCAGCAGTACGAACAGAAGCAGGCAGAGATTTTTGCGGAGATCAACAAGGAGCTCACTTCGGAAAATACTACTCCATATAATCAACTGTCGAAGGAGATGAAGGAGTATGAAAGCTATATCGTAAATGATCTCCTGACGGACAGTACGGGGATACTCAACAGTTCCGCCATAGACACGACCGATGAAACTTATCTGGCATGGTCAAGGGATGAGAGCATTTCCCTCAAGGATTATCTGAAATATGCCGCAAGCCAGAACTGGATAGATATTTCTTCTATTTCTTCGGATGAGACATATCTCGATTCAAACCAGGTATATGCCGAGCTGTCCGATTATATCAAGGACTATTTATCTACGGATAAGGCATTCGGAAAGATCCTTTACAAGTATCTTCTTTTTGAAGACAGAATAAGCGGAAAACAGATACTATCGGTTCTTTACGACCAGGGAGTTCTGAATAAGGAAGATACCGTATACGAGGGATTCATGGCAGGGGAGATCAGCGCTTTTGATACTCTCAGCCTTAAGATAAGGAGTCTTGAGATCACGCCGGCAATGCTGGCTTTGGATCCATGCTCGGGATCAGCCGTTGTGACAGATCCGAATAACGGACAGATACTTGCCTGTGTCACATATCCGGGATATGACAACAACAGGCTTGCCAACACCATGGATTTTGATTATTACAAAAAGATCGCATCGGATCTTTCGGGTCCTCTTTACAACAAAGCTACCCAGGCAAGGACCGCTCCGGGATCAACCTTTAAGCTTGTTACTACCGTTGCCGGACTTTCCGAGGGAGTAATAGGAAACGATACTGTTTTCGACTGCACAGGAACCTTTGATCTTACGGAAACACCGCTTAACTGCTGGTATCTTGACGGCCACGGAAAACTTGATCTGCTCGGAGGTATCGAGAATTCGTGCAACGTATATTTTTGTAATGTAGCTTATGAGATGGGAATAAATGAGGAGGCGACCTGGTCGGATTCGCTGTCTCTTCAGAAGCTCCAGGCATATTCATGTCTGTTTGACCTCGATAAACCTTCCGGAATAGAAATTCCGGAGGCGGAACCTCAGGTATCCGACAAATATGCAATTCAGTCCGCTATCGGTCAGGGAACTCATCTTTATACCACGACCCAGATCGCAAGATATGTTTCTACCCTTGCGAACAGCGGGACAAGCTATAATATTTCACTCATAGGCAAAATAACAGACCATGACGGAAATGTAATAATGGATTATTCGCCCTCCATACAGAGCGAGCTTCAGATATCGGACTCGATCTGGGAGACCGTTCACGAAGGAATGAGGGATGTTATTAAGGCAAAAGAGGGAAGCATAGATTTCGGAGTGGAAGTTGCGGGAAAAACGGGTACCGCACAGGAGTCAAAATCCAGACCGTCCCACGCCTTATTCATGTGTTATGCCCCGTATAACAACCCTGAGATATCCATGGCGGTGAGGATTAATCATGGTTACTCATCGACAAACTGCGTTCTGGCTGCCAACGATATTTTAAGTCTCTATTTCGGCACAAAGAATACAGAGGATGTAATCACGGGACTTGCGACCACTGAGGGTGCATCCAGCGAACAGGTGGATTAGTATTAGAAGGAAAAGATATGTTCAGAAGTTATAAATTAAAGGATTACAATTTCAGACTTGTCCTGTGGCTCGTGCTGCTGTCGGGACTTGGCGTCCTTCTTGTGGGAAGCGCGATGGAATCTCTTCAGATGCGTCAGCTGGGGGGTGTCATCGGCGGAATCGTCATCATGTTTGTGATATCGATGATGGATTATTCATGGATATTGAGATTCCATTGGCTGATATACATCATAAATATCCTTATGCTTCTTGCGATCCGTTTTATGGGAAAGACATCCGGAGGTGCGACCAGGTGGATATCCATAGCCGGTATCAGGTTTCAGCCCGTGGAGCTTTCGAAAATCCTTGTTATTTTGTTTTTTGCAAAATTCTTTTATGATCATGAGAAGGATATAAACTCATTCAGGACGATAATTAAATCACTGCTGTTTGTATCTGTTTCGCTTGTGCTCATATATATCCAGCCTGATATGAAAAATACGATCACGGTAATAGTGTTGTTCTGTGTACTGTATTTTGCCGCAGGTCTGAGCTATAAGATAATAGGAGCGATACTTGCCGTGTTTGTGCCGCTGGTAATAATTTTTATGATGATAGTGGTGCAGCCGGATCAGACCCTTATAAAGGATTATCAGCGAAACAGGATCATGGCCTTCCTTTATCCGGATGATGAGGAATATCAGGATCTGACAATACAGCAGAATAATTCGAAGACTGCCATAGGAAGCGGCGAGCTTACGGGCAAGGGACTTAATAACAGTGATGTGGATTCCGCAAATAAAGGAAACTTTATCGCGGAGATTCAGACGGACTTTATCTTTGCCGTAGCAGGTGAGGAGCTTGGCTTTCTGGGAAGTGCGGGAATAGTGGTGCTTCTTCTCTTGATTGTTTATGAGTGTCTGATGATGGGGCATAAGGCGAAGGATATGTCGGGAAGGATAATATGCTGCGGCATGGCCTGTATCATTTCCATACAGAGCTTCATAAACATTTCCGTTGCCACGGGACTTCTGCCTAATACGGGAACGCCTTTGCCGTTTGTAAGTTACGGTCTTACGTCACTTATCAGTCTGTATATAGGAATGGGCTTTGTTTTGAATGTAGGTCTTCAAAGCAAAATCAGAATCAGAAATACAGGGGTTAAAAAGAATTCTATTTCCGGACTATGAAAAAATTGAAATTAAAAAAAAGAAAAAAAATAATAATTGCCGGCTCTTTGATGCTGATCGCGATAATAGTCCTTCTGGTGATTTTTGCACTTCAGAAAAAGCCTATTGAGCTTTTTGAACCGTACTCGGGACAAAAGCTTGAGTACGGGACAACGGCTCTCACATCATTTGCCACGGACAAGGCTTTTTCTGCGGGGGTATGTATAGGAGAGAATGATACTCCGAACAGCAACATCAGCATTACCGGCGATGAGAGAGCAGCATTATTTTCTCTGGAGGATAACACCGTGGTTTACTCCAAGGGAATGTATGACCGGATATATCCGGCTTCCGTCACAAAGATCATGACGGCTATCCTTGCGCTGAAGTACGGGAATATGGACGATGTGGTCTCGATAAACTGGAGAGATCTCGAGCTGGAATCCGGCTCCCAGGTGGTTGGATTTAAAATAGGAGATAAGGTTACGCTGGAAAATCTTATGAAGGGACTTCTGGTCCATTCCGGAAACGATGCCGCCATGGCGATTGCGAGACATATCGGCGGAAGTACGGAAAAATTTGTTGAGATGATGAATGAGGAAGCGAGACTTCTCGGAGCGACAAATACTCATTTTGTGAATCCCAGCGGTCTTCATGATGCCGATCACTATACTACCGTTTATGATATCTATCTAATGCTCAATGAAGCGGTAAAATACGATGATTTTCTTAACACGATACAGATTGCCGTATATGATATGACATATGCCGATTCGGCGGGAAATGAGAAGCATGTAACGCTCGACTCCACCGACCACTACCTGACGGGAAGCGCTCATCCTCCCAAGGATGTGACTGTTCTTGGCGGAAAAACCGGTACGACCGACGCGGCAGGCAATTGTCTGGCACTGTTTTCTCAGAATGCTTTCGGACAGCCGTATATTTCCGTTGTTGTGAAGGCTGCCGATAAAGATACGCTCTACAGGGATATGAACGAGATGCTGGCACAGATAAACTGATATATAATTTAAAAAATATCACATAAAAATTCAGAATACTTGTAATTTTTTTAGTGATACAATATAATAAATCAAAAGCAATTTAAGGAGGAAACCTGCGATGGTTCGTTTAATTATAGGTGCAAAAGGTAAAGGAAAAACTACGGTGATTCATGACAGAGCAAATGCCGCAATGAAAGATGCCAAGGGAAGTGTTGTATATATCGACAGAAATTCAAAGCATATGTATGAGCTCAGCAATAAGATCAGATTAATCGATATTTCTCAGTATCCGATTAAAAACAGCGATCAGTTTGTCGGATTTATCTGCGGTATTACTTCTCAGGATCATGATATTGAAGAACTCTACCTTGACGGTTTCCTGGATTGTGCAAAAACAACTCCTGCTGATTCGTTAGCAACTATCCGGCAGCTTGATGACATAAGCAGCAAAAATAACATTAAGATCACTATCAGTCTTACAGCAGACGCAGACGATCTTCCGGACGAGCTTAAGTCCATGATCGATGTGGCACTGTAATCTGTAGAATATAACGGTATTGTATATGGTGACTTGGATTTCCAGGTCACCATACATTTTATCGGATCATCTGGGAGTGATTAATTGATCAAGTTGAAAATACCTGGAAGAAATAAAAAAATCTCAATCTCACTGAATATCGGCACTGTGATATTCGGTGCTATTTTTGTGTATTTATTTGTGTTTCTCATTCTGTGTTTTTCTTCCAATCATGTCACTTATTATCAGGTGACGTCGGGGCCGCTCACAAAGAATGATGTTTACACCGGCTTTGTCATCCGTCAGGAGGAGATAGTGACCAGTGACACATCGGGCTATGTTCATTATTATTCCGAAGAGGATTCCAAGATAAAGAAATTCGGCCCTCTTTACGGGACGGGAACCCGGGCCGCCGGGGAAGTGTCCGGGGAGCTGTCTCAGGATGCCAAAAAACAGATAAAGGAATCGGTTCGGGGATTTGCGGTCTCCTTCGATCCGATGAATTACAAAACTGTTTCATCACTTAAATATGATATTTCAGGAAAGATCGTTTCGGATTCGTGGGAGCTTGAAGGATATGATTTTACTTCCCAGCAGGAAAATTTCACCCTCGGAGACGTCACTATATCAACCGCACCGAAGGATGGAGTGGTCGTATATTCGGTGGACGGTTACGAAAATTTTGATCTTAGCGATTTTTCTTCAGAAATAATGAATCGCAGTGATTACAACAAAGAACAGCTGAAGACCGGTGAAGAAATTTCCGCCGGTGACCGGATCTGCAAGATCGTAACAAGTGAAAACTGGTCTCTTCTGATCCCCTTGACGCCTTCCCAGGAGGTAAAGCTTAACAGTTTTACAGATATGAAGGTTAAGTTTTTAAAGGACGGTACGGTTGAAAATGCTGAATTTTCCATTGTCTCATCATCCGACGGTCAATCCTTCGGAAAGCTTGATCTTCGAAGTGGGATGATAAGATTTATAGATGACAGATATGTGGATATTGAGCTTGTAACAAATACAAAAACAGGACTTAAAATACCTATCTCGTCCATCTGCACAAAGGAATTTTTCACCGTTCCCGAAGAGTATGTGGCGTATTCCGATGACAGGAGCGATGTCGGATTTATGAAGGAAATAAAAAAATCCGACGGAAGTGTCACATCGGAATTTGTTTCCACAACGCTTTACGAGCATACAGACGGAAAATATTACATTGACGGAAGTGATTTTGCAGAGGGAGATGTCATCGTTCTTAAGAATGCGTCGAACGAGAGGTATATCATCGGAAGCACGGCATCGATAGAGGGTGTTTATTGTACCAATAAAGGGTATGCCGTTTTCAGAAAGATATCGATCGTGGATAAGAATGAGGAGTACTGCATAGCCGAAAGCGGGACAAGATACGGAATATCCCAGTTTGACTATATTGTCCTCAATGCCTCTGAGGTGAATGAGGATGAGATAGTGGTAAAATAATCGTCATATTGACGAAATTGAATACAATATTTAGTTTAAAAATACAAAGCAATAATAGACAATCATTTATCAAAATGTTATAATTCATAACTGTATTTTTTTGGAGTCAAAAATTCTGTTTTTTATTACATAGGAGGATGTAAAATGGCCAGAAGAATGGAAACAATGGATGGTAACCATGCTGCTTCCCATGCGTCTTATGCATTTACCGAAGTAGCGGCTATCTATCCTATCACACCTTCATCTGTTATGGCGGAAGCTGCAGATGAGTGGGCAACAGCGGGAAGAAAAAACATTTTCGGCAAAGAAGTACAGGTTACTGAAATGCAGTCTGAAGCCGGAGCAGCAGGTGCGGTTCATGGTTCTCTTGCAGCCGGCGCTCTCACAACGACATACACTGCATCCCAGGGACTTCTTCTTATGATCCCTAACCTTTACAAGCTTGCAGGTGAGGGACTTCCGGGTGTTATTGATGTATCCGCAAGAGCTATTGCTTCTCACGCTCTTTGTATTTTTGGCGATCATTCAGATGTTTATGCCTGCAGACAGACAGGATGCTGTATGCTCTGTGAAGGTGGTGTTCAGGAAGTTATGGATCTTACTCCGGTTGCACATCTTGCAGCGATCGAGGGAAGACTTCCTTTCATTAACTTCTTTGATGGTTTCCGTACATCACACGAGATTCAGAAGATTGAAACATGGGATTACGATGATCTTAAGGACATGATGAACATGGATGCCCTCAAGGCATATCGTGACAGCTGCCTTAACCCGAATCATCCGTGCCAGCGAGGCAGCGCTCAGAATCCGGATATCTTCTTCCAGGCTCGTGAGGCTTGCAATCCGTCATATCAGGCAATGCCTGCAATTGTACAGAAGTACATGGACAAAGTAAATGAAAAGATTGGTACAGACTACAAGCTTTTCAATTACTATGGTGATCCGGAAGCTACAAACGTTATCGTAGCTATGGGTTCTGTTAACGACACTATTGAAGAGACTATCGATTATCTTGCAGCTCAGGGCAAGAAGGTCGGTGTTGTTAAGGTTCGTCTTTACAGACCGTTCTGTGCGGAAGCTCTTATCGATGCTATTCCGGATACAGTTAAGGTTATCAATGTCCTTGACCGTACAAAAGAGCCGGGCGCTCTCGGTGATCCGCTTTACCTCGATGTTGTTGCAGCTCTTCACAATTCAAAATTCAAAGATGTTAAGATCCTCGGCGGACGTTACGGTCTCGGTTCAAAGGATACTACTCCTGCATGTATCGTTGCTGTTTTCGAGAACGAAGACAAGAACGGATACTCTGTAGGTATCGAGGATGATGTAACAAATCTTTCTCTTAAGGTAGGTGCTCCGATCGTTACAACTCCGGAGGGAACTATCAACTGCAAATTCTGGGGTCTCGGTGCTGACGGAACTGTAGGTGCAAACAAGAACTCCATCAAGATCATCGGAAACAATACCGATATGTATGCTCAGGCTTACTTCGATTATGACTCAAAGAAGTCAGGCGGTGTTACAATGTCTCACCTCCGTTTCGGAAAGCAGCCGATCAAATCAACATATCTTATCCATAAGGCAAACTTCGTAGCATGCCATAACCCAGCATATATGAGAAAGTTCAACATGGTTCAGGAGCTTGTTGACGGAGGTACATTCCTTCTCAACTGTTCATGGGATCAGGATACTATTGAAGAGCATATTCCGGGACAGGTTAAGAAGTTCATGGCTGAGCACAACATCAAATTCTATGTAGTTGACGGTGTTAAGCTCGGAATCAAGGTTGGTCTCGGACCCACAAGAATCAATACTATTCTTCAGTCTGCATTCTTCAAGCTTGCAAATATCATTCCGGAAGATGAAGTTATGGGATATCTTAAGGATGCTGCAAGAAAGACTTTCGCAAGAATGGGTGATGAGATCGTAAACATGAACATTGCCGCTATTGAGGAAGGTGCGAATGCTATCGTAGAGATCAAGGTTCCGGAGAGCTGGAAGGATGCTGAGGACGAGGGACTTGACTTCCCGCTCGCTTCAAAGGGCTCAGAAGACCAGATCGATTTCGTTAATAATATTCAGAGAGCAGTTTCTGCTCAGGAAGGTAATTCACTTCCGGTTTCCGCTTTCACAAAATATGTTGACGGTACAACACCATCAGGTACATCAGCATATGAGAAGCGTGGTATCGCTGTTAATATTCCTTCATGGAATCCGGATAACTGTATCCAGTGCGGTTTCTGCTCATATGTTTGTCCGCATGCAGTAATCCGTACATATCCGCTCAACGAAGAGGAAGCAGCTGCTGCTGAGGAGGCAGGCGCTAAGACAATTCCTATGACAGGAATGAAGGAATACAAATTTACTATCGGTATTTCTGCTCTTGACTGCTCAGGCTGCGGTTCCTGTGCAAATGTATGTCCGGGCAAGAAGGGTGAGAAGGCTCTTACAATGGTAAGTGCTGCCGAGAATTCCGAAAAAGAGCAGGCTAAATTCGATATTCTTGTTGAGAATCCGGAGAAAGAGGATGTTCTCGCTAAATTCAAGGCAAATACTGTAAAAGGAAGCCAGTTTAGAAAACCGCTTCTTGAGTTCTCAGGCGCATGCGCAGGCTGTGGAGAAACTCCGTATGCTAAGCTCATCACACAGCTTTTCGGTGACAGAATGTACATCGCAAATGCTACCGGATGTTCTTCAATCTGGGGTAACTCTTCACCGTCAACACCTTATACATTTAATGCAAAGGGCCAGGGTCCTGCATGGAACAATTCACTATTTGAAGATGCTGCTGAGTTTGGTTACGGTATGCTTCTCGGACAGAGAGCTGTTCGTGAAGGACTTGCAGATAAGGTTAAACTGATCGCTGACGGCGACGGATCTGCAAAGGAAGCTGCACAGAAGTGGCTTGACACATATGACAGCGGCGTTGAAAACGGTCCGGCTACAGATGCACTTATCGCTGCACTTGAAGAGTGTGAGTGTGACCTTTGCTCAGAGATCCTTGAAAAGAAGGATTTCCTCTCAAAGAAGAGCCAGTGGATCTTCGGTGGAGACGGATGGGCTTACGATATCGGATTCGGCGGTGTTGACCATGTTCTTGCAAGCGGTAAGGATATCAACATCATGGTATTCGATACAGAGGTATATTCTAATACAGGCGGACAGTCTTCAAAGGCTACACCTACAGGTGCTATTGCTCAGTTTGCTGCTGCAGGTAAGGAAGTTAAGAAGAAAGACCTCGCAGGAATCGCAATGACATACGGATACGTATATGTTGCTCATATCGCAATGGGTGCTGATTATGCTCAGGCTGTTAAGGCTATCGCTGAGGCTGAGGCATATCCGGGTCCGTCACTCATCATCGCTTATGCTCCGTGTATCAACCACGGTATCAAGAAGGGAATGGCTAAGGCTATGACAGAAGAGAAGCTTGCTGTTGAGGCAGGTTACTGGTTCAACTTCCGTTATAACCCGGCTCTTGCTGCAGAAGGCAAGGATGCATTCACTCTTGATTCCAAGGCTCCTACAGGAGATTACAAGGAATTCCTTAACGGTGAGGTTCGTTACAACTCACTGGCAAGAAAGAATCCGGAGCGTGCTGCTAAGCTCTTCGCAGCTGCTGAGGAGAACAGCAAGGACAGATGGGAATATCTGAACAAGCTTATCGAGCTCTACAAAGCAAAATAATCAAATGATTATTGTTCGGCGGTCTTTTTAGACCGCCGATTTTTTTTACAATTCAGAAATAATATGCTATCATTCTTGAAAAGAAAAAATTTTATGTTTTGAGGTGAACGATGGATTATAAAAAGCTTTCTGCATATGATCTGGTACGCGAGGAGGAAATTGCCGATATCGGAATAAATGCAGTGCTTATGAAACATAGAAAGACAGGTGCAAGAATTGCTGTAATGCCCTGTGAGGATGAGAACAAGGTATTTAATATTATTTTCAGGACTCCGCCGGAGGATTCCTGCGGAACACCCCACATCATTGAACATTCAGTTTTGTGCGGTTCCGATAAGTACCCCGTAAAGGATCCTTTTGTGGAGCTTGCGAAGGGATCTTTTAATACGTTCCTCAATGCAATGACATTTCCCGACAAGACGATGTATCCTGTCGCAAGCACTAATGAAAAGGATTTTGTTAATCTTCTGAAGGTGTACCTTGACGCGGTCTTCAGACCAAATATCTACAGGGAGGAAAATATATTTCTCCAGGAGGGCTGGGGATACAGGTTAAACAGCCGGGATGACGAACTGGAATGCAGCGGAGTTGTATACAATGAAATGAAGGGAGTATTTTCATCCCCCGACGATATTCTGGACAATGAGATCAATAAGGCTCTGTTTCCCGATAATATTTATTCTTTCCAGTCCGGAGGAGACCCCGATCATATACCCGAACTCACCTACGAAAAGTTTTTGAATTTCCACAGAAAATATTATCATCCAAGCAATTGCTATATTTTCCTGTACGGAAATGCGTCTATGGAGGAGATTCTTAATTATATTGACAAGGAATATCTCTCCGGATACGAATACAGGGAAACTGATTCGGAAATCTTAAAGCAGGAGAAGTTTGAAAGTCCGAAATATGTATCCGCAAAATATCCCGTGGGCGCTGAAGAAGATGTGGAAAATGCATCGTTTATTTCTTATACGGCTGCTTTGGAAGATTGTTTTGACGTTAAAAAGCTCACTGCCATAGATATTCTGGATTATGCGCTGTTCTCGGCACAGGGCGCTCCGGTTAAAAAAGCGATACTGGATGCAGGCATCGGAAATTCCGTAAGCACTTATTTTTGCGACGAACTTCTCCAACCGTATTTTATGATATGTACGAAGAATGCGGATCCGGCCGATGAGGAAAAATTCCGTTCTCTTTTGACTGAAGAGCTTGAAAAGTGCTGCAGCGAAGGCATTGACAGGGAATCGTTGTATGCTCGGATTAATAATGAAGAGTTCTCGTTCCGCGAGGGTGATTACGGCATTTACCCTAAGGGATTAATGTACAGTATGAATATGATGGGTACATGGCTGTATGATGAAGATCGTCCGTTCGACTGCCTTCGCCAGCTGGATATATTTGAGGAACTGAAAAAGGATCTGGATGACAACACAGGATATTTCGAGAATCTGGTCCGCGAGCTGTTCCTTGATAATACACACTGTGCTTCGGTGGTTTTAAATCCTGAAAGAGATCTTGAAACCCGCCACCGGGAAGATCTGAAAAATAGGCTTGCTGACATAAAGTCCTCTCTGAGTGAAGATGAACTGGACAGACTTATTGAAAAAACCGCGGCATTAAGGGAATATCAGGAAAAGGAAGATCTTCCGGAAAACAAGGCAAAGCTGCCTTCCCTGAAAAAATCCGATATCAGGAAAGAGGCTTTAAAGACATCGAATATTGAGGATACTATTGCCTGCGGGGATGAAACGATAAAGCATGTAAGACATGAGGTGTTTACGAACGGAATCAGTTATGTGGATCTTTTGTTCCCGGCCGACAGGATTCCTGCCGATAAGATTTTTTACTTAGGACTTCTGACCACGGTGCTAAAAAGCGTATGCACCGAAAAGCACAGCTATCTTGAGCTTTCGAATGAAATAAATAAAAACCTGGGAGGGCTCGCATTTGACGTTTCGATTTTTAATCCCGAATTGTCGTGTGAAAACTATGAAGCATATTTTTGTGTCAGATTCAAGGCTCTTGAATCAAAAACCGGGAATGCGTTTGATTTAGCTGGAGAGATCCTGCTCACATCAGACCTGTCGGATACAAAGAGAATATACGAGATCATTTCGGAAACCTGGTCCGAGCTCAGGATAACACTGCTTCAGTCAGGCCATCTGACTGCCACTAACAGGGCTCTTTCATATATTTCTCCGGACTATGCATATTATGATATGCTTGGCGGAATTGATTTTTATAAAAGGCTTGATTATCTGTACAAAAATTATGATTCCGAAAAAGAAAGATTGTCTGATGAACTTGAATCTGTTCTTTCACTTTTACTGTCTTCCGACGGACTTATTATAAGTTCAGCTTCGGGAGATGCCGGATGCGAGTGCATCAGAGAGACGCTTCCGGGATTTATTAAATCCGTAAGAGAGATTTATCCCGTTCAAAAGCAGCGTAATGCCGCCGAAAAAGTAAGACCGTACGGCAGCCTTAACGAAGGATTCATTACCTCGGGACAGGTACAGTATGTCGGACTGGGAGGAAATTTTGCAAAACAGGGGCTTGAAAATACAGGCGCTCTCGGTGTGCTCAGACATATATTGAATTATGACTATCTCTGGAACAGGATCAGGGTGGACGGAAATGCTTACGGATGCGGCTGTGCTTTCATGTTTAACGGACTTGTTCGTTTTATGTCATTCAGGGATCCGAGGCTTTCGGAAACTCTAAAAATTATTGAAAATACCGTTGACTATATCAAAAATTTTGAGTGTTCCGAGGAAGATATGGAAAAGTACATTATCGGAGCTGTCAGCGGATTGGATACTCCCATGACTCCAAATATGTACTCCCGTTATTGCCTAAAATGTTACATGGACGGTATCGGAGACAGCATAAACCAGAAATACAGAGATCAGATGCTGAGCACCACCGTTCCGGTTATCAGAAGCCTTGCACCCTATGTGGAAGCCGCCCTTGGCTTTGAAAGCTATTGCGTAGTGGGAAGCGAGACAAAAGTAAGAGAATCGGAAAATATCTTCAAAGAGATAAAACCTTTATTATAGTCAGGAGAAAGTATGGAATTTGAAAAGAAATCCGGATTTGTTTCGATAATAGGAAGACCGAATGTGGGAAAGTCTACCCTTCTTAACACCATAGTGGGACAGAAGATAGCAATTACCAGCAATAAACCTCAGACCACCAGAAACAGAATAAGAGCGGTCTATAACGGTGAAGAGGGACAAGTGGTATTTGTGGACACCCCCGGAATGATAAGCCGGGCCGGCAACAGACTGGGCGAATATATGATAAAGTCCGCCAAAAGCGCCGTTGCTGACTGCGATGCGATACTCTGGCTTATTGAACCTTCCTCTTATATCGGAAAGGAAGACAAAAAAATTTCCGAGATCCTCAAAAAATCGGATATACCGGTGATACTCGTTATCAATAAGATCGATTCAATAGAGAAAACCAAGCTCCTTGCGATCATCGATTCGTTCAGACAGCTGATGGATTTTGAAGAGATCATCCCGATATCGGCACTTCGAAATAAAAATGTTGATGAGCTGATGGAGAATATTTTTAAATATATTCCTTACGGCCCGGAATTTTACGATCCGGATACCGTTACGGATCAGACTGAGCGGCAGATCGTTGCCGAGATGATCAGGGAAAAATCTCTCCACGCCCTGGGACAGGAGATCCCTCACGGAATAGCCGTGGTTATCGACACGATGACGGAAAGAGAGGATTCGGAAGAGCGGTTTGTGGATATTGAAGCCACAATTGTGTGCGAAAAGGAGAGCCACAAGAGGATAATTATCGGCAAAAACGGTGCGATGCTGAAAAAGATCGGAACTAACGCCAGATTTGAGATAGAGAGAATGCTGGACTGCAGGATATATCTGAAGCTCTATGTCAAGGTCAGAAACAATTGGCGCGACTCTCAGATTCAGATGAAAAATTTCGGGTACAACAGTAAAGAAATACTGTAAAAAGATTGACCTAATTATGAAAGATTCAATTACAGCTGCCGGATTCGTTCTTGAGGCCGTTCCGTCGGGGGAATACGATAAAAGGCTCGTTATTCTTACTAAGGAGCTTGGAAAGATAACTGCTTTTGCAAGAGGGGCAAGGCGTGCCAACAGTTCACTTCTGGCGGCCGCCAATCCGTTTACTTGCGGTGAATTTGTTCTGATCGAAGGAAAGACGGCATATTCTCTCATAAAAGTAAATAATGCGGAATACTTCAATGAAATTGCCGCAATGGATCCCGGCGTATATTATGGCTATTATTTTTTGGAGCTTGCAAAAGCATACGGCCAGGAAAATCTTTTCGGAGGCGATATTGTCAATCTGATCTATGTTGCCTTGAGGGCTCTGATTAAAAATGTCATTCCCGTAAAGCTTATAAAAGCGATTTACGAATGCAGAATAATGATGATCAACGGAGATTTTTACTGGAACGAAAATGACGGAATGTCTGAGGCTGCCGCATATGCTTTCCGGTTTGTCTCGGATTGTAAAGTCACGTCGCTTTTTTCTTTCAATCTTTCCCGGGAGGTGTTTATTGAGTTTGAAGAACGCATAGAAATGCGGATTTATCAGATTTTCGGTGGCAGATTTAAGACATTAAAGGTGCTCAGAGCTGTTGACGCGGTGAATGTTGATTAGTATAATAAAAACCCGAGGTAGAGATGAAAAGATATAATTTACTGTTTTTAACCGTTATTTTTGTGCTTTTCCTCTCCGGATGCGGAAGCAGCCGGGTTGATGAGACTACTGTTACAATTAAAAAGAATTTTTCAATAGAGGCTGCTTACGTCTCGGATTTTGATGAGGAAGTGTATAATTCCTATCTGCTTGAAAAAGAGGTAAAGGAACTTGTTTCCGAGTACAATACAAAAGCCGAGAGCAAAAATGTTTCTTTGAAATCGCTGGATGTTGAAAATAACAAGGCTTATGCCGTATTCGAATTTTCTTCATCCGATGATTATTCAAGGTTTAACAATGAAGAGATGTATGCAGGTCTCTTTAGTGATGCTTTGGAAAGCGGAAAGGTCGGAAGTGACCGGGATGTCTTAACCCTGGATGGAAAGCTGTCAATGACTTTAGGACAGGCCATGTCGGATAAAAATGCATCCAAATACAAGATTTGTGCGATTACAGGACAATGTGTTCTGGTTGTAAAGGGTAAGCCTGTGTACAAAACCGAGGGCATTACCATAAATGAGTCAGGAGAGATAAGGGTTGATTCCGAAGACACTGCTTACCTGATATACGAATAAGGAACGAAGGGAGAGCAATCGGCTGACGATTGCGGAAAAATTATGGAAAAGACGATGGAGAAAATCATTGCCCTTGCAAAATCCAGAGGATTTATTTATCCGGGAAGCGAGATTTACGGGGGTCTGGCTAATACCTGGGATTACGGAAATCTCGGTGTTGAGCTGAAAAACAACGTAAAAAAAGCATGGTGGAAAAAATTTATTCAGGAGAATAAATACAATGTCGGAATCGACTGTGCTATTCTTATGAATCCGCAGACATGGATCGCTTCCGGTCATCTCGGATCTTTCTCTGATCCTCTTATGGACTGCAGACAGTGCCATGAGAGATTCCGCGCGGACAAGATAATTGAAGATTTCTGCGCAGAGAACGGAATTGAGCTTTCAAGTTCGGTTGACGGATGGTCAAATGAGGAGATGAAGGCATTTATTGATGAGCACAATATTCCGTGCCCCACATGCGGAAGTCATGATTTTACAGATATCAGACAGTTCAATCTGATGTTCAAGACATTCCAGGGAGTTACCGAGGATGCAAAGAACACGGTTTATTTAAGACCTGAGACTGCGCAGGGAATATTTGTAAATTTCAAAAATATTCAGAGAACTTCAAGAAAAAAGATTCCTTTCGGTATCGGACAGATAGGAAAGTCCTTCAGAAATGAGATCACTCCGGGCAACTTCACATTCAGAACCCGTGAGTTTGAACAGATGGAGCTTGAATTCTTCTGTGAGCCGGACACGGATCTTGAATGGTTTGCTTACTGGAAGGAATTCTGCAGAAACTGGCTCTTCTCACTGGGACTTAAGGAGGACGAGCTGAAATTCAGAGATCACGATCCGGAGGAGCTGTCTTTCTACAGCAAGGCTACGACCGACGTAGAGTTCAAATTCCCGTTCGGCTGGGGCGAGCTCTGGGGAATCGCAGACAGGACAGACTACGACCTCTCAAGACATATGGAAGTATCGGGTGAGGATCTTTCTTACTTTGACGATGAGAAAAAACAGAAATATGTTCCTTATGTAATTGAACCGTCACTTGGTGCCGACAGAATGGTGCTTGCATTCCTTTGTGCGGCTTACGATGAGGAAGTTCTGGACGAAGAAAAGAATGACGTCAGAACAGTGATGCACTTCCATCCGGCTCTTGCACCCGTAAAGGTCGGGGTGCTTCCGCTTTCTAAGAAGCTCACTGAGGGTGCCGAAAAAATTTATGAGGAACTTTCAAAATACTGGAACTGCGAGTTTGACGACAGAGGAAATATCGGAAAGAGATACAGAAGACAGGATGAGATAGGCACTCCGTTCTGTGTAACATATGACTTTGAATCCGAGAACGATAACTGCGTTACAGTTAGGGAAAGAGATACCATGGAACAGGTAAGGATCCCGATCGACGAACTCAAAGCATATTTTGAAGAAAAACTTTACTTCTGACTTGTGGATTGATAAAAAACTGTTATAATAAAGAATTTGGGAAGAGCATCCGAAAATTGGATATTTGCGGAGTTATCCCGGAATTTTTATACATTTAATTTACATTGACAAACCATTTATTAATTATATTCTTTACAGGAGGTAACAGATGAACAAATGGGTATACATGTTTACAGAGGGTAATGCTGATATGAGAAATACCCTCGGCGGAAAGGGTGCTAACCTTGCAGAGATGACCAATATCGGTCTTCCTGTACCACAGGGTTTCACAATTACCACTGATGCATGCACACAGTACTATGAGGACGGCAGAGAGATCAATGATGAGATCAAAGCTCAGATTGATGAAGCGATCATAAAGATGGAAGAGATCACCGGCAAGAAGTTTGGTGATACAACAAATCCGCTCCTCGTATCTGTTCGTTCGGGTGCAAGAGCATCTATGCCGGGTATGATGGATACTATCCTCAACCTTGGTCTTAATGAAGAGGTTGTTGAGGTTATAGCTGCTCAGTCAGGCAATCCTCGTTGGGCATGGGACTGCTACAGAAGATTCATTCAGATGTATTCAGACGTAGTTATGGAAGTTGGCAAGAAATACTTCGAAGAGCTCATTGATGAGATGAAGGAAAAGAAGGGCGTTAAGCTTGACGTTGAATTGACAGCAGAAGATCTCAAGGAGCTTGCAGGTCAGTTTAAGGCTGAGTACAAGGAGAAGATCGGTGCTGATTTCCCGGCAGATCCTAAGGAACAGCTTTACGGAGCTATCAAGGCCGTTTTCCGTTCATGGGACAATCCTCGTGCAAATGTATACCGTCGTGACAATGATATCCCGTATTCATGGGGTACAGCAGTAAATGTTCAGTCTATGGCTTTCGGTAATATGGGTGATGACTGCGGAACAGGTGTTGCTTTCACACGTGATCCGGCTACAGGCGAGAAGGGACTTTTCGGTGAGTTCCTCACAAACGCTCAGGGCGAGGACGTTGTTGCCGGCGTTCGTACACCTATGCATATCAAAGAGATGGAGCAGAAATTCCCGGAGGCTTTCAAGCAGTTCGTTGAGGTTTGTGCTACACTCGAGAATCACTACCGCGACATGCAGGATATGGAGTTTACTGTAGAGCACGGAAAACTTTATATGCTTCAGACACGTAACGGAAAGAGAACTGCTCAGGCTGCTCTTAAGATCGCTTGTGACCTTGTTGACGAGGGAATGAGAACAGAAGAGGAAGCTGTTGCAATGATCGATCCGAGAAACCTTGATACACTTCTTCATCCGCAGTTCGACCCGAAGGCGATCAAGGCTGCAACACCTATCGGAAAGGGTCTCGGCGCTTCACCGGGAGCTGCATGCGGTAAGGTTGTATTTACAGCTGATGACGCTGTTGAATGGGCTGAAAGAGGAGAGAAGGTCATCCTTGTTCGTCTTGAGACATCACCTGAAGATATCACAGGTATGAAGTCTGCAGAAGGTATCCTTACAGTTCGCGGCGGTATGACATCACACGCTGCAGTTGTTGCCCGTGGTATGGGTGAGTGCTGCGTATCAGGATGCGGCGATATCGCTATGGATGAAGCTAATAAGAAGTTCGTTCTTGCAGGAAAGACATTTACAGAGGGAGATGTTATCTCTATCGACGGTACAACAGGAAACATCTATGACGGAGCTATCCCGACGGTTGAAGCTTCTATCGCAGGTGAATTCGGACGTATCATGGATTGGGCTGACAAATATCGTACTCTTAAAGTTCGTACAAACGCTGATACGCCGGCCGACGCTGTTCAGGCTGTCAAGCTCGGTGCTCAGGGTATTGGTCTTTGCCGTACAGAGCATATGTTCTTCGGCGAGGGAAGAATTGATGCATTCCGTGAGATGATCTGCTCAACAACAGAGGCTGAAAGAGAAGCTGCACTTGCCAAGGTACTTCCGTATCAGCAGCAAGACTTCGAAGGTCTTTTCGAGGCTCTTGAAGGAAATCCTGTTACTATCCGTTTCCTTGATCCGCCTCTTCATGAGTTCGTTCCTACAGAAGCTGCTGATATCAAGAAGCTTGCAGATGCACAGGGCAAATCAATTGAAGAAATCGAGACAATTATTGATTCTCTCAAGGAGTTCAATCCGATGATGGGTCATCGTGGATGCCGTCTTGCGGTTACATATCCGGAAATCGCAAAGATGCAGACAACAGCCATCATTCGCGCGGCTATCAAAGTTCAGAACGCTCATCCGGACTGGACAATCGTTCCTGAAATTATGATTCCGCTCGTTGGAGATATTAAGGAGTTCAAGTATGTTAAGAAGTTCGTTGTTGAGACTGCTGATGCTGAAATAGAAGCTGCCGGCTCATCAATGAAGTATGAAGTTGGTACAATGATAGAAATTCCGCGTGCTGCTCTTACAGCTGATGAGATTGCAGCTGAGGCTGATTTCTTCTGCTTCGGTACAAACGACCTTACACAGATGACATACGGCTTCTCTCGTGATGACGCAGGCAAGTTCCTCAATGCGTACTATGATGCAAAGATTTTTGAGAATGATCCGTTCGCTAAGCTCGATCAGGTTGGCGTAGGCAAGCTCATGGATATGGCTATCAAACTCGGAAAGCCTGTTAATCCGAATCTTCACATCGGAATCTGCGGCGAGCACGGCGGAGATCCTTCATCTGTTGAATTCTGCCATAAGATCGGTCTTGATTATGTATCATGTTCACCGTTCCGTGTACCGATCGCAAGACTTGCTGCAGCTCAGGCAGCTATTGCAAACAAATGATAAATGTCTCAGTTGAGACTATGTACCCCGGCCCTTTGGGTCGGGGTTTTGTTTGTTTTGTTAAATAGTTAATTATTATATACATATGTCAAAGTTCGCTCGGTTTTTTGTACAGAATATCGAACTTTTTTAAAGTTATTGATTATTTAATAAAATTATGTAAAATATATAATAATGTTATATAAATGAATAGATAATTTTGTAACTTATTAACAATAAATTAACGAAAGGAAGGAGCTTATGGAATTACAGATTCAGGATCTGATTTCGTCTATCCGAAAGGAAGGCATTGAAGCTGCGAATGCAGATGCGGAGTCAATCCTTGCCGAGGCTAAAGCAAAGGCGGATGCAATCATTGCTGATGCCAGAGCGGAAGCAAAAAACACTAAGGAAGCTGCAGAGAAAGAAATTAATATTCTCAAGGAAAGTGCAGCTGTAAGCGCTGAACAGGCAAAGAGGGATGCAATGCTTGCCTTTAAAAATGAAGTGCAGAACGAGTTCAAAAAGATTCTTGAAGCAAAGATCAGAGAAAATCTTAGTGGAGAAGCGCTCGGATTGCTCATTAAAGATGCTGTAAAGGGTGAAGATGTATCAAAGTATGCGGCTGAGATCGCTGAAGTCAGCGATTCTGTCAAGGCTGTTCTTGCATCTGAGATAAGAGATGGACTTGAGATCCGCCCCACAAAGAATGTTCGGGCCGGTTTCAGACTTGCCGCAAAGGACGGCTCCGGGTATTTTGATTGTTCGGATGATGAAATTATGGAAATGCTTATGCCATACTTCAGAAATCTTGATTTCTAAAGGAGGTTCCCATGGCTTCATATTACTATCTGATATCCAGCCTGCCCGAGTTGAGATCAGACGGCGAAATGCCGATCACCTATGATGAATTTCTTGATATGTGTGAATCATGGGTGAGTGAAAAAAAGTATGAATTCCTTAAAAATCTCACTTTATCCTCGGCCGACGGGCCTGTTGTCGAGGAGTGGTCCGAGATATACGGAGCATTGATGAAGGAACTGAATTCCCAGAGAAGCGCAGCTTTAGGGAAACCTTACAATGCTTCCTTTGACAAGGAATTTGAAAACACTCAGGTGGCGGCAAATGCGATTGCCGCAAAAAACCCGCTTGAGGCGGAAAAGATTCTGCTTGCGCATGAATTTGAGTGCCTCGATTCACTGGTGGGCCTGCATGCCTTTGATGATGCGGTATTGTTTGGATATGCGATCAAACTTAGATTACTTGAACGTCAGAGCTGCTTTGTTCATGAAAAGGGAAAGGCGGAATTCAAGCATCTTTTTGATGAAGTTCAGCAGCGCGTTTATAACTTATAACAGGAGAGATTTATGGAAACATTAACAGGAAAAGTGACTGGTATAAACGGAAACCTGATTAATGTCAGCTTTGAAGGGTCTGTTCGTAAAAACGAAGTGGGCTATGTAATTGTTGAGGGAAAGCATCTGAAAGGTGAAGTTATCCGAATCAATAATGGCATTGCCAGCATGCAGATCTATGAGATGTCAAACGGCATTAAGGTTGGGGATCCGGTTGAATTTACCGGTGAATTGATGAGCGTTGAGCTCGGCCCCGGTCTGCTCACTCAGGTATTCGACGGACTTCAGAATCCGCTGCCTGAGCTTGCAAATCAGTGCGGTTTCTTCCTCGAAAGAGGAGTGTATCTCGATCCTATTCCGGACAGAGAATGGGATTTCACGCCGACCGTAAAAGTTGGGGACAGTGTTGAGGCAGGTACACCTATCGGAAGTGTTCCGGAGGGACTTTTTAATCATCAGATCATGGTTCCTTTTACATTAAAGGGAGATGACTGGAAGGTTAAGTCCATTGTTGAGAAAGGCAGCCATCATGTCAGATCTACGATCTGTGTTATTGAAAACGGAAAAGGCGAGGAAAAGGAACTCAGCATGGTGATCACACAGCCTATCAAGAAAGCTGTCAAGTGCTATGAAGAAAGACTTCGTCCGGATGAACCGCTGGTAACCAAGGTTCGATGCATCGATTCATTCCTTCCGGTAGCCAAAGGCGGTACATTCTGCGTTCCGGGTCCTTTCGGTGCAGGAAAGACAGTTCTTCAGCATACCGAGGCGAAGCACGGTGAAGCCGATATCGTTATCGTTGCCGCATGCGGAGAGCGTGCAGGTGAGGTCGTAGAGATTCTGAAGGAGTTCCCCGAACTTGAAGATCCTAAGACGGGCCGTTCTCTTATGGAGAGGACTATCATTATCTGTAATACTTCATCAATGCCGGTTGCGGCAAGAGAAGCTTCCTGTTACACAGCTGTTACCCTTGCGGAATATTACAGACAGATGGGACTTGATGTTCTTCTTCTTGCCGATTCCACAAGCCGTTGGGCTCAGGCAATGCGAGAGATGTCCGGACGTCTGGAGGAGATCCCGGGTGAAGAAGCATTCCCGGCATATCTGGAGTCAACAATCGCAGCATTTTATGAGAGAGCCGGAAAGGTTAGACTTAAGGACGGAAGAATCGCCTCTGTAACCATCGGAGGAACGGTATCTCCGGCGGGCGGAAACTTTGAAGAGCCTGTTACCCAGGCTACGCTGAAGGTTGTAGGTGCTTTCCACGGACTTTCAAGAGAGCGTTCCGATGCACGTAAGTATCCTGCCATTCATCCTATGGATTCCTGGTCAAAATATTCGGGAGTTGTCGATATGGAACGTGTTGAGGAAGCACGCGCCATCTTAAAGAGAGGAAACGAAGTAAATCAGATGATGAAGGTTGTAGGTGAGGAAGGAACTTCATCCGAGGACTATATCATCTATCAGAAGGGCGAGCTTCTCGATGCTGTTTATCTGCAGCAGAATTCATTTGATCCAATTGACGCAGCCTGCTCTCCGGAAAGACAGAGAAGGGAATTCGATTCGCTCTATGACGCACTGGTAAGACAGTATGATATTACCGATAAGCAGGAAATCCGAAGCTTCTTCAATAACCTCAGACAGGCATTCCTTGACTGGCACGGAACTGTATTCGAATCTGAAGAGTTCTTTGCTCAGGAGAAGAAGATTTCAGACATTTATATGTCAAGAGTAACTGAGTAGGAGGTCTTTTGATGCAGAAAGTATATACAAAAATCGAATCAATTGTCGGTAATGTTGTTACCGTAAAGGCTGAGGGCGTAAGAAACGGAGACCTTGCTCTTGTTGGTGACAGCTATGCTACGGTAATCAAGCTTGACAGGGATGTCGTATCACTTCAGGTATTTGCCGGAGCTCAGGGCGTCAGCACAACTGATGCGGTTCGTTTCCTCGGAAGACCGATGATGGTTTCTTTTTCGGAACATCTCCTTGGAAGAGTATTCGACGGTGCCGGCGTTCCCAGAGATAACGGCCCGGCTCTGACAGAGAACATGATCCCTATCGGAGGTCCTTCATTCAATCCGGCAAAGAGAATCCTGCCGAAAAAGATGATCAGAACGGGTATTCCAATGATCGACCTTTTCAACACACTTGTTGAAAGCCAGAAGCTTCCGATCTTCTCCATCTCCGGAGAACCGTACAATGATCTTCTTGCCCGCATTGCCCTTCAGGCAGAGGTAGATGTGATCATTCTCGGAGGTATGGGACTTAAATATGATGATTATCTGGGATTCAGGGATACACTGGAAAAGGGCGGTGCCATGAGCCATACGGTTATGTTCGTCCACACCGCGTCGGATCCTATCGTTGAGTGTACACTTGTTCCGGATATGGCCCTTGCCGTAGCTGAGCAGTTCGCACTTTCAGGAAAGAGAGTTCTTGTTCTTCTTACCGATATGACGAACTTTGCGGATGCACAGAAGGAAATGGCCATCACTATGGAACAGGTTCCTTCAAACCGTGGTTATCCCGGAGACCTTTACAGCTGCCTTGCTTCCAGATATGAAAAGGCCGTTGATATTGAGGGCGCAGGATCGATCACCATTCTCGGAGTAACCACAATGCCGGGTGACGATGTAACACATCCTGTTCCGGATAATACAGGATACATTACTGAAGGTCAGTATTATCTCAAGGGAGGCCGTATTGAGCCGTTCGGATCTCTTTCACGTCTTAAACAGAACGTAAACGGAAAGACAAGAGACGATCACCGTGCTCTCATGGACGGTATGATCCGTCTGTATTCCCAGTATAAAGAATCTCTCGAGAAAAAATCCATGGGATTCCTTATGACGGATTGGGACAACAAGCTGCTTAAGTATGGAGAACTGTTTGAAAACAAGTTAATGGACCTCAGTGTTAATATTTCGCTGGAAGATGCTCTTGATCTTGGCTGGGAAATTCTCGCAGAATGCTTTGAACCGACCGAAACCGGTTTGAAGACAAGTCTTATCAATGAGAGATGGCCAAAAAAGGATGCGTTGAATTAAAAGGAGCTGTCAATGGCTATCAAACTTACGAAAAATGAACAGAAGGTGCAGAAGGATCGTCTGAAACAGTACCAGCGCTATCTTCCTACTCTGCAGCTGAAAAAACAGCAGCTGCAGTCCATGATAATGAAGACAAGAGCTGAGCTGGAGCAGAAAGAGGCTGAACGTGTTCAAATGATTGGAGATCTTGATGACTGGGTGGCAGTTTTTGCGGAAAACAGCATTTTCAGTGAAGATAAACAATTGGGAAATCTTGTTCAGCCGGATACGGTTATCTCCAGAACAGAAAATATCGCAGGCGTAAATGTTCCGAAATTTGAGGAACTTACATTTAAAGATATTGAGTATAATGTTGATGACTATCCGTTGTGGGTTGATACTGCACTGATTAAATTACGCGAAATTGCAAGGCTTGATGCGCTGGTAGTTACTTTGAAGAAACAGGAGGCACTCCTTGAGAAGGAACTTCGTTCCACATCGCAGAGGGTTAACCTTTTTGAAAAAGTAAAGATACCGGAAGCCAAGGAAAACATCAGACTTATCGGTGTTTACCTCGGAGACCAGCAGACGGCTGCAGTTGTTCGCGGTAAAATCTCAAAGAAAAAACTTGTGGAGGCGTCCGGATGATAGAAAAAATGAAAATGGTCTATGTCGTGTCTTCGCTTTCACAGAGAAAAGAGCTGCTCGACGGCCTTAGAAATTTAGGAATTCTGCATATTGCGGAAAAGAAGAGCGCAGATCGAAAAATAACCGAACGATTTGCTGAGCTTTCAAAAACAGCAGGCGAACTTATGGAGTATGCGCCTGATAAAAAATCAAAAGAAAAAAAGGAAATGCCTGTTCTTTCCGATGAAGAGTTCGGCGTATTATATGAACGTGTGAAGGATGCTTTTGCTCAGAAAGCAGAGCTGGAGCAGACTCTCGGAAGCTATAAAAACGAGCTTGACAGAATACGTGAATGGGGAGATTTTTCTCCGGCTTTATTAAAGGAACTCAAAGCTTCGGGATTTGATCTTCACTTCTATAAGATCGGAAAGAGTGAGCTTGAGGCGCTTTCCTCGGATGACAGCGTCAGATTCATTCATCTTTCTGCTGTTGACAAGATGGATGCGGTCGCTGTTATCGGCTCAATTCCTGCAGGCATACAGGCTTCTGAATTTGCTGTTCCCGAAAAAGGTATAAGTGAGATAGAAGCGGAGATGGCAAGGTGCGATGCAAGGATAAAAGAATGCGTTGAAATTCTTAAAGATGCCGCAATTTATCTCGACAGCTTTAATTCCCAGATGCTTAAGGTTCAGAATGAAGAAATTTATTCTTCCGCAAAAGAAACAGCCGAAACAGACAACGATCTTGTGTGGCTATCGGGATATGTTCCCGAAGCTCAGATCTCCGAATTCGAGAATGCGGCAAAGGCAAACAATTGGGCGTGGGCCGTTGTTGATGTGGATGAAGACGATGAGCATATACCGACAAAGATCAGGTACAATAAGGTGTCCGGACTGATAAAACCGGTATTCGATATTCTCGGAATACTTCCGGGATACAGGGAAACAGATATTTCTTTGTGGTTCCTTTTGTTCTTCGCACTTTTCTTTGCGATGATAATAGGAGATGCCGGATACGGAGCACTGATTCTCATAGGAACGCTTGTTCTTATACTGAAAACAAAGAAACTCAGCACACCGGCATTCCTGCTCCTTATTTTATCGGTAACTACGATAATCTGGGGTGCTTTGACCGGAACCTGGTTTGGAATGGAAAGTGCGATGAAAGTTCCGTTCCTTAAAGCGCTTGTTATTCCGAGTCTTGCGAACTATCCGGAATACTTCGGTGTTACCGCTGAAGCACAGCAGAATGCGATCATGAAGTTCTCATTCTCGATCGGTGCTATTCAGATGGCTCTCGGAAGCCTTCTTTCCATCAAGAAGAAGATATCCGAAAAGAATCTCAGCTGGATTGCCGATCTCGGATGGCTTGTAGCGGTAGTTGCAATGTATATGCTTGCGCTTCTTCTGGTAATCGGTGAGTCGATCAGTATCACACCTGTATTTATCAGTATAGGAGTTGCCTTCTTCCTGGTGGTTGTTTTCGGCGGAATGGAGCCGGGAAAATCCTTCGGTCAGGGATTGAAGGCCGGATGCGGCAATGCATTTACGGTATTCCTCGACACTATCAGCTGCTTCGGTAACGTAATGAGTTACATCAGATTGTTTGCGGTCGGCATGGCGGGACTTGCGATCTCCCAGAGTTTCAATAATATGGCAGCCGGATTCAGTGGTCCGCTTATTATTGCAGGAGTCGTGATCGTAGTGGTCGGACATGCGCTTAATATCGTAATGTGTTTCCTGTCGGTTGTTGTTCATGGTGTACGTCTTAACGTACTGGAGTTTTCCGGTCAGGTCGGACTTGAATGGACCGGAATTCCGTATGAACCGTTTAAGATCAATAAAAAAATTGTTAAATAGCTAAGCAAAGGAGAAATTTTATGAATATAGCATTTATTGGTATGGCAGCTGCTCTTGGTTTATCAGCTTTAGGTTCAGCACTTGGTGCCGGAAGCGCGGGAATGGCTTCTATCGGTGCCTGGAAAAAATGTTACCAGAACGGTAAGCAGGCTCCGTTCATCATGATCGCTTTTTCGGGAGCACCTCTTACCCAGACAATCTACGGATTCCTTCTCATGCAGTTCATAAAGAGCGCATTCGAAGGCGGATGTGACACAGGCCTTGCACTCGGCGTTGGTATTTTCGGTGGTCTGGCAATCGGTCTTTCAGGTCTTTTCCAGGGCAAATGTGCCGCTGCCGCTGCCGATGCTCTCGGTGCTACAGGAAAAGGTACCGCAAACTACTTCATCGTTGTAGGTATCATAGAGACAGTTGCTCTTTTCACACTCGTATTCAGCTTACTGCTTCTCGGCTAATAAAATTTTTAAAAAGTCATTGGGTTTTCCCAATGGCTTTTTATATAATGAGAAAATGAACCGGATTTTCCCATTATATAAAAGGCTGTTCGGTCAGGACTTATATTTTTCGGTTTAAATTAAATAAAAAATAAATTGATTAAAAACAGCAATATGATATACTGTCTTTGTCAAAAGCATTCCCGGCAACTGACGGATGATGTGGATAACCACAAAGGAACCGGGCGTGAATGTTAAGCCGACCGTCTGGGCACACTTTGCTGTAGCGCTGAAAGTGTGCCTTTTTTTGATTTTTATTACACTATTATCTTTGGAGGTATTTATGAAAAAAGTTGGTATCGTAATGGGAAGCGACAGTGATCTGCCTGTAATTCAGAAGGCGACTGATATGCTTAAAAAGCTTGAAGTTCCGTTTGAGGTACATGTTTACTCCGCTCACAGAACTCCCGAGGAGGCAAAAGCATTTGCCCGGGATGCCGCTGATAACGGCATAGGAGTTATTATAGCAGCTGCGGGTATGGCGGCTCATCTTGCCGGCGCTGTTGCCGCAAACACGATACTTCCCGTAATCGGAATTCCGTGCAAGGGTGCTGTCCTTGACGGAATGGATGCACTTCTTTCCACAGTCATGATGCCTCCCGGAATTCCCGTAGCGACGGTAGGAGTCAATGCGGGTGCAAATGCAGCGCTCCTTGCGGCTGAGATTCTTGCCGTAAGTGATGAGAATATTGCAGCGAAGCTGAAAGAAAAGAGAACTTCCGATGCAAAAGCGGTTCTTGAAAAAGATGCAGGGATCATGGACAGACTGTAAGGAATTATTGAAGGAGAATTAATATGGGTGGTTTTTTTGGAGTTGCGTTAAAGCGTGACTGTGTCGGTGATGTATTTTACGGTGTGGATTATCATTCACATCTGGGAACTTACAGAGGCGGTATAGCTGTTTATGACAGCGAAATAGGTCTGCAGAAGGAAATTCATAATATCCAGAATTCGCCGTTCAGAACAAAATTTGAACATATTTACGAGGAGATGAAGGGCACATCCGCGATCGGCTGTATCAGCGATACAGATCCGCAGCCGCTTATCATCCGCTCAAAACTCGGAACATATGCTCTGTGCATGATCGGTATCATCAATAATGCATCGTCTCTTATTGACAAGTACCTTACTTTCAGCGGAGGTCATTTTAACGCAATGACCAGCGGCCGCATAAATAACACCGAGCTTTTTGCGGCACTTATGAATCAGAAGAGCAGCTTTTCCGAAGGTATACGTTTCGCTCAGGAAGCGATAGAAGGAACCGCTTCGATTCTGGTGCTCAAGGATGACGGAACGATCATCGCTGCCAGGGATAAGGTTGGAAGGATCCCACTTAGTGTCGGAAAATCCGAGGATGGTTATGCACTGACATTTGAATCCTTCACCTTCCAGAAACTGGGATATGAGATGGTCAAGGAGCTCGGACCGGGAGAGATAGTTGAAGTTACTTCGGATGGCTATACCCAGCTTGCCAAGCCCGGAAATAAGAAAAAAATCTGTTCATTTTTATGGACTTATTACGGATATCCGACATCTACCTACGAAGGGGTAAATGTTGAGATGATGAGATACAGGGACGGCGAGATCCTTGCGGAAAACGATGCCGCAAACGGTCTTGCAAAAGATATCGATTATGTCGGAGGCGTGCCTGATTCCGGTACTCCCCACGCTATCGGTTATTCCAACAAGAGCGGAAAGCCCTTTGCAAGAGCGTTTATTAAATATACACCCACCTGGGCAAGAAGCTTTATGCCGACACATCAGAACGAGAGAAATCATGTCGCAAAGATGAAACAGATACCAATTCTTGAGCTGATAAAGGACAAGAACCTTCTCTTTGTGGATGATTCCATAGTAAGAGGAACCCAGCTCAGGGAAACTGTTGAATTTTTATATGAGAGCGGGGCAAAATCCGTTCATATGAGATCAGCCTGCCCTCCGATCATGTATGGATGTAAATATCTTAACTTTTCGCGCTCTACCAGCGATATGGAGCTTATAGCAAGAAGAACCATTCTGAGTCTTGAGGGTGAGGAAGGTTTTGAACACATAGAAGAATACAGCGACGGATCTACAGAGAGAGGAAAAAAATTAAGAGAATCCATTGCGGCGGAACTTAATTTTGCTTCATTGGATTTCCAGTCGCTTGACGGAATCAGAAAATCAATCGGAATTAATCCGTGTGATCTTTGTACTTATTGTTGGGATGGAAAGGAGTAAATTATGAACACACAGTCAAAGTCTGAAGCATATGCGGCTGCGGGAGTAGATATTACAGCGGGATATAAGTCTGTTGAGCTTATGAAGCAGCATATCGCAAAAACAATAACTCCGGGAGTATGCTCCGATGTCGGAGGATTCGGAGGACTTTTCGAGCTCGATCTTCAGGACGTCAAAAAGCCGGTGCTTGTAAGCGGAACCGACGGAGTCGGAACAAAGCTGAAAATCGCCTTTATTATGGACAAGCATGATACCGTAGGTATCGACTGCGTTGCAATGTGCGTCAACGATATAATCTGTTCAGGCGCAAAGCCGCTCTTTTTCCTTGATTACATTGCCTGCGGAAAAAATGTTCCGGAGAGAATTGCCGAGATAGTAAAGGGTGTCTGTGAGGGCTGTGTTCAGTCGGGCGCCGCTCTTATCGGAGGAGAGACTGCTGAAATGCCCGGATTCTACCCGGAGGATGAATACGATCTTGCCGGATACAGCACAGGTATTCTTGACAAAGAAAAGGTTGTTGACAACAGCACAATGTGTGAAGGCGATGTGGTTATCGCACTTCCTTCTTCGGGTGTTCATTCAAACGGATTCTCCCTTGTCCGCAAGGTATTCGATGTAGAAAATGCGGATATCAAACAGCCGTGTGAGGAGCTTGGCGGAAAATCCATCGGAGAAACTCTTCTTACACCTACAAAAATTTATGTAAAACCGGTACTTGCCCTCCTTAAGGAAATTCAGCCGAAGGGAATTTCACATATTACAGGCGGAGGCTTCTATGAGAATATTCCGAGAAGCATTCCGGACGGACTGGGTGCACGCATAGACAAGGCATCTGTAAGGATCCTCCCGATCTTTAAGCTTCTGGCAAAAACAGGAAATATCTCCGAGAGAGATATGTTCAATACCTTCAATATGGGTGTCGGAATGAGTATCGTTGTTGCGGCAAAGGACGCTGACAGGGCATTGGAAATTCTTAAGGCAAACGGAGAAGATGCCTATGTTATCGGAGATATCGTTAAATCCGAGAACAAGATCATTATTGAATAATTTGCGGATGGTGAGAAAGCTATGTCGGAAAATAAAGCAAAGATAGCCGTTATGGTTTCGGGCGGCGGAACTAATCTTCAGGCAATTATTGACGCACAGAATTCGGGAATCATCAAAAGCGGCGAGGTTGTTCTTGTTATCTCTAACAAGAAGGGCGCCTATGCCTGCAAAAGAGCAGAGGCAGCCGGCATTCCGCATGTTGAAATAACAAAAAAAGAAGCCGGCAGCCAGGAGGCGTTTGAGAGAGCGATAATTGATGAGCTTGAAAAGAGAAATATTGATATTATCGTACTTGCAGGCTTCCTTGCTATCCTGAGTGAAGACTTTACTTCAAGATATCCAAGAAGAATAATAAATGTACATCCCTCACTAATCCCTTCATTCTGCGGTGCCGGGTTTTACGGGCTGAAAGTTCATGAAGCGGCACTTGAAAAAGGTGTGAAGGTCACGGGAGCAACTGTTCATTTTGTAAATGAGATACCTGACGGAGGAGAGATCATCTTCCAGAAAGCCGTTGAGGTAATGGACGGAGATACTCCGGAGGTTCTTCAGAAAAGAGTTATGGAGCAGGCCGAGTGGATAATTCTTCCGGCGGCTGTCGAAGCGGTATCTAAAGAAATTATCGATAAATGATTTGAATAAGGAGAATTGCTATGAATATCTATAAGGTAAACAATATCGGTGAACTTATAAAAGACAATCCGTATGTGGGACGCGGAATTGTTATCGGAAAAACACCGGACGGAAAAAAGGCTTGTGCCGCATACTTCATCATGGGAAGAAGCGAGAACAGCAGAAACCGTATTTTCAAAGAGGTTGACGGAGAATTATTCACAGAGCCCTTCGACGCTTCAAAGGTGAGTGATCCGAGCCTTATTATCTATGCTGCCATCAGAAAATATAAAAATAAACTCATCGTTACCAACGGAGATCAGACCGATACCATCGTAGGCGGATTAAAATCCGGAAAGGAATTCCACGAGGCATTGGATTCAAGAGCATTTGAGCCCGATTTTCCGAATCTCACCCCGCGTATCAGCGGAATGCTTACATTCAGAAATGATGATTTCACTTATAAAATGAGCATTCTTAAGAGTATAGACGAATATGGTTCAGATTGCGTAAGGTACGGATTCAACTATCCTTCAAAGGCGGGACTCGGTCATTTCATCCACACGTATGTAACGGACGGAAGCCCGATACCATCATTCCAGGGAGAGCCGGAGAGAGTTGAAATGTACAATGACATTGATGAATTTACAGACACTCTCTGGAATTCTCTCAACGAGGAGAATAAGATATCTCTCTATGTAAGATATATCGATCTGGAGACACTTGAAGAAACTAATCGTCTTGTGAATAAGAATAAATAAAGGAGCGCCCCATGAAAGAATTTGAACTTAAGTACGGTTGTAATCCAAATCAGAAGCCATCAAGGATCTATATGCATGACGGAAGCGATCTGCCGATAGAGATTTTAAGCGGCAGACCGGGTTACATCAATTTTCTGGATGCATTTAATTCATGGCAGCTTGTAAAAGAACTCAAGGAAGCACTCGGACTTCCTGCGGTTACTTCATTCAAGCATGTAAGTCCTACCTCAGCCGCTGTCGGAATTAAGCTTTCAGACAAACTCAAAAAAGCCTGCTTTGTCGATGACATTGAAGGTCTTGACGACTCACCGCTTGCATGCGCATATGCAAGAGCAAGAGGAACAGACCGCATGTGCTCTTTCGGAGACTGGGTTGCTCTTTCGGATGTCTGCGATGTGACTACCGCAAAACTGATAAAAAGAGAGGTTTCGGACGGTGTGATCGCTCCGGGGTATGAACCCGAGGCTCTCGAGATTTTAAAGGCAAAGAGAAACGGATCCTACAATATTGTAAAGATCGATCCGGAGTATGTTCCTGATCCTCAGGAGCATAAGCAGGTTTTCGGAATTACCTTTGAACAGGGAAGAAATAATTTCAGGATCGACAGAGAGCTTCTTACAAATGTTGTGACGGCAAACAAGGAAATTCCGGAGGATTCCGTCAGGGATCTTATCATTGCGCTTATCACACTTAAGTATACACAGTCAAATTCTGTATGCTTCGCAGTTGACGGTCAGGCTATCGGTGTAGGCGCAGGACAGCAGTCACGTGTTCATTGTACAAGACTTGCGGGATCAAAGGCTGATACATGGTTCCTGAGGCAGAGCGACAAGGTGCTTAATCTTCCTTTCAAGGAGGGCATCAAGCGCCCGGATCGCGATAATGTTATCGACGGATACATCAATCAGAATGAGGAGGATGTCTGCGCTGACGGAAACTGGCAGAAATATTTCAGTGTTCAGCCGGAACCGTTTACAAAAGAAGAGCAGAGAGCATACCTTGACACAATAGACGGCGTGGCGCTCGGTTCGGATGCTTTCTTCCCGTTCAGCGACAATATCGAGAGAGCATATAAGAGCGGCGTAAAATACATTGCAGAGCCGGGCGGTTCAATAAGGGATGACCTTGTTATCGACTGCTGTGATAAGTACGGAATGGCAATGGCATTTACCGGAATGAGACTTTTCCATCATTGATAAAAAGGAGTTTGGTATGAAAATAATTGTTGTCGGAGGCGGCGGAAGAGAACACGCCATCATTAAGAAGCTTAATGAGAACAGCAATGTAGAAAAGATATACGCTCTTCCCGGAAACGGCGGAATGGTTAATGACGCTGAGTGCGTGGATATCGGGGCGAAGGATATCGATGCAATTGTTGCTTTTGCAAAGGAAAATGAGATCGATTATGCTGTGGTGGCTCCGGATGATCCCCTTGTTCTCGGATGTGTGGACGCCCTTGAAGCTGCCGGGGTTCCCTGCTTCGGCCCCAGAGCCAATGCTGCGATCATCGAGGGCAGCAAGGCTTTTTCGAAGGACCTTATGAAAAAGTACGGAATTCCCACCGCTCAGTACGAAACATTTACCGATATGGAAAAAGCACTTGCGTATCTTGAAAGCTGCAAGATACCGGTGGTTGTAAAGGCTGACGGACTTGCACTCGGAAAAGGTGTTATCATTGCCGAAACTCTTGACGAGGCAAAGGAAGCCGTAAAATCCATGATGGCTGACCATAAATTCGGTGCGAGCGGAGAAAAGGTTGTAATAGAGGAATTCCTCACAGGACCTGAAGTATCCGTCCTTTCGTTTACAGACGGAAAAACGGTAGTTCCCATGATCTCTTCAATGGATCATAAGAGGGCCGGTGACGGCGATACGGGTCTGAATACCGGCGGAATGGGAACTGTTGCTCCCAATCCGTATTATACCGAAGAGATCGCACAGGAATGTATGGATAAAATATTCAGACCAACCATCGAGGCTATGAATTCTGAGGGAAGAACATTTAAAGGCTGTCTCTATTTCGGACTCATGCTCACAAGTGACGGTCCGAAGGTCATCGAGTATAACTGCAGATTCGGTGATCCCGAAACTCAGGTAGTGCTTCCTCTTCTCGAGAGCGACCTCCTTGATATAATGATGGCGGTTACCGACGGCACTCTGTCAGAATGTGAGGTTAAATTCAGCACAAAGGACGCCTGCTGTGTGATCATGGCATCCGAGGGATATCCCGTATCTTATGAGAAGGGTTACGAGATCAGCATTCCCGAAGAGATAGAAAATAATGTTTTTGTTGCCGGAGCCGTAATCAAGGACGAAGCGCTACTCACAAGCGGAGGGCGCGTTCTCGGAGTGACAGCCGTTGAGGAAGGCCTTAAAAATGCCGTTGACTCGGCATACAAGATGGTTTCCATGATCGATTTCGGAAATAAATACTACAGACATGACATCGGTGCAAGGGCACTGAAGGCAAAGGAGGAATAAGCTTTGGTTTTCAGAATATTTGTAGAAAAAAAGAAAGAATACGCAAACGAAGCGAAAGCTCTTTTAAGTGATGCAAAAAATCTTCTGGGAGTAAAGGGGATCGAGGATGTCAGAATAATCAACAGATACGATGCCGAAAATATTACGGAAGAGCTTTTTGATTATGCTGTAAAGACAGTATTCTCCGAGCCGCAGACAGATATTGCATCAAAAGAAATCGAACTTGGCGATGCCTGTGTTTTTGCGGTTGAATATCTTCCGGGACAGTTTGACCAGAGAGCAGACTCGGCTTCCCAGTGTATCCAGATCATTTCACAGGGGGAACGTCCGCTTATCAGATCCGCAAAGGTGTATGCCCTGTACGGAAAGATCCGTTCGAAAGAGCTTGAGGAGATAAAAAAATTCGTAATCAACCCGGTGGAAGCCAGAGAGGCGGAGCTTGCAAAGCCGGAGACCCTCAAAGTGGAATATGAAATTCCCACTACTGTTGCTACTCTTGACGGATTCAACGAGCTTGACCGCGAGGGGCTGGAAGCTTTTGTTGCCGAAAAAGGCCTTGCGATGGACATCGATGATATTACATTCCTCCAGAATTACTTCATTTCCGAAAAGAGGGATCCTACAATAACAGAGATAAGAATGATCGATACCTACTGGTCCGATCATTGCCGTCACACCACATTCTCGACAATCATCGACAGTGCGGTATTTGAAGATGAGCTTCTTCAGAAGGCATATGTACATTATCTCTCCGTCAGAAGAAGTATCGGAAGAAAGAAACCGATCTGCCTGATGGATCTGGGAACAATAGCTGTCAAATATTTAAGAAAGAACGGCATGCTTGATAAGCTCGATGAGTCCGAGGAGATCAATGCCTGTACCGTGAAGGTTGAAGTTGAGGTTGACGGTGTAAAGGAGCCGTGGCTGCTTCTTTTCAAGAATGAAACACACAATCATCCTACTGAGATAGAGCCGTTCGGTGGTGCCGCTACCTGTATCGGAGGAGCGATCCGCGATCCGCTCTCGGGACGTTCGTATGTTTACGGCGCTATGCGTGTTACCGGTGCTGCAGATCCTACGGTTCCCGTAAGCGAGACAATCCCGGGAAAGCTTCCTCAGAGAAAGCTTGTTACAACTGCGGCAGACGGATATTCATCATACGGAAACCAGATCGGTCTGGCAACCGGAATCGTTGATGAGATCTATCATCCGGGCTATGCGGCAAAGAGAATGGAGATCGGAGCTGTTGTAGGCGCCGCTCCGGCAGAAAACGTAAGAAGAGAAGTTCCGTCTCCGGGAGATGTTGTTATCTACCTCGGCGGATCTACGGGAAGAGACGGAATCGGAGGAGCGACCGGATCTTCAAAGGCTCATAATCTTAGTTCTGTAGAGACATGCTCTGCTGAGGTTCAGAAGGGTAATGCCCCTGAGGAGAGAAAGCTCCAGAGATTGTTCAGAAACGGCGACGCCTGCAGAATGATCAAGCGCTGCAACGATTTCGGTGCCGGCGGAGTTTCGGTTGCCATCGGAGAGCTTGCCGACGGTCTTGAAATCAACCTCGATGCCGTTCCGAAGAAATATGATGGTCTTGACGGAACCGAGCTTGCCATTTCCGAGTCTCAGGAGAGAATGGCAGTTGTTGTTGAAAAAGAAAACGTCGATGCATTTATTAAGCTTGCGGAATCCGAGAATCTTCAGGCTTGTCCTGTAGCCGTAGTTACGGAAAGCCCGAGGCTTGTCATGAACTGGAACGGAAACAGGATAGTCGATATCAGCAGAGAGTTCCTGAATTCCAACGGAGCGGAAAAACATATAAACATAACCGCAAATAAAGCTCTGGATTACACAAAAACAGTTGAAGGTGATTTTATCGGCAACTTTAAAGAAATGGCTTCAGATCTTAATATTTGCTCAAAACGCGGACTTTCCGAGGAGTTTGACTCGACTATCGGTGCAGGCACGGTTCTTATGCCTTTTGGCGGAAAGAACCAGCTCACACCTATTCAGGCGATGGTCCAGAAAATTTCCGTGGAAAAGAAGCATACAAACGACTGCTCCTTAATGGCATGGGGCTACAATCCGTTCATCATGGAAAAGAGTCCGTTCCATGGCGCATATCTTGCGGTGGTTGAATCTGTATGCAAGCTGATTGCTTCGGGTGCCGAATTCAAGGATGTATATCTTACCTTCCAGGAATACTTTGAAAAGCCGGGAAAGGACGGCAGAAGATGGGGCAAGCCTTTAAGCGCTCTTCTCGGTGCTTTTGAGGCGCAGCTAAGTCTCGGTATAGGTGCTATCGGCGGAAAGGATTCAATGAGCGGAAGCTTTGAAGATCTGGATGTGCCGCCGACTCTGGTATCATTTGCCGTTACTACACAGAAGGCCGACGATATCGTCACGCCGGAATACAAGAAGGCGGGAGATAAGGTATATCTTATCAAAGCGTTGATGGATGAGAACGGACTTCCGGTTACCGAATCACTCACAGCGGTATTTGACCGCATTACCGGACTTTCAAGAAGCGGAATAGCTGTTTCCTGCTATACTCCGGGACTCGGCGGAATTGCGGAGGCTGTTATGAAGTGTTCCTTCGGAAACGGCTTCGGCTTCAGATTCAGCGATGACCTCTCGGCAGATGATATTTTCGGATATAACTATGCGGCTTTCCTTGTTGAGACGTCTGAAGAAATCGAGGATGCTGTTTATGTAGGAGAGATCACCACGGATAAAGAGTTTATCTGCAAAGGTGAGAGCGTATGCTTCGATGAGATCCTTGATCTCTATGAGAATAAACTTGAAAAAGTATACAAATGCAATATTCCGGACGAAAAGCTTCCTGTTGACAATTTTGAATTCAAGGCGGAAAGCTATCCGTCACCTGCGATCAAGACCGCAAAACCAAAGGTTCTTATTCCGGCATTCCCGGGAACAAACTGCGAGTATGACAGTGCCAAGGCAATGGCGGATGCGGGTGCACAGCCTGAGATCATAGTAATAAACAACTTAAGTGCCGCGGGAATCCAGAAATCTGTGGACAGGTTTGCAAAGGCTATAGAAGAGTCTCAGATGATCTTTATTCCGGGCGGATTCTCAGGCGGAGACGAGCCTGACGGAAGCGGTAAATTCATCACCGCATTCTTCAGAAACTCTGCCGTAAAAGAGGGAGTTACACGGCTTCTCGATGAGCGTGACGGACTTATGTGCGGAATCTGCAACGGATTCCAGGCACTTATTAAACTCGGACTTGTTCCGTACGGAAAAATCATTGATACGGATGAGAATTGTCCGACACTTACATTCAATACGATTGCAAGACACCAGTCCAGGATCGTACGTACGAGAATTGCTTCGAATAAATCCCCGTGGCTTGCCGCAACCGAGGTGGGACAGATATACAGTGTTCCTATTTCACACGGTGAAGGAAGATTCATCGCGTCCGACGAGCTCATCATGCAGCTTGCAAAGAACGGCCAGATCGCAACCCAGTATGTCGATCTCGAAGGCAATGCCTCAACCGATGTTCATTTCAATCCTAATAATTCTCTCTATGCCGTTGAGGGTATCACTTCACCGGACGGAAGAGTATTCGGAAAGATGGGACACAGTGAGAGACGCGGATACGGCCTTTACAAAAATGTTCCGGGTAACTATGACATCAAGATGTTCGAGTCGGCTGTAAAATATTTTAAATAATTGTTTTTTGCAGGAAAAAAG